>NZ_JAAXOY010000655.1 GCF_012396155.1 Cellulomonas septica
CGGGCTCTCCGGCCACGGCTTCACGCACGCGGCCGCCGTCGGTGACCTGGTCGCGGCGCTGTGCGGCCCGGCCGGTCCGTCGGCGACCGACGTCGAGCTGCTCCGCCCCCACGACCCCGCCCGGACCGCCCGGGCACCGCGCACCGACCACGTCCCGGTCCAGCGCCCCGCACCCGCGACCACGCCCTGAGGAGACGACCCATGCCCGACGGACTGCCCGCCACCCTCGCCCACCGCTACAGCCGCGAGGTGGCCCTGCGCCACGAGCTGCTCTACGGCCGCGGCTACCAGGGCCCGGCCGAGCCGGAGGTGTTCGACGCGCTCGCCGCACGAGCGGGTCTGCGCGCCGCGGCCGAGGTGCTCGACGTCGGCTCGGGCCTCGGAGGAGACGCGTTCCGGCTCGCGACGCGGTTCGGCGTGCGGGTCGTCGGGCTCGACGCGTCGTCCGACATGACGGACCTGGCCCGCGAGCGCCGGGAGGTCGACGCGCCCGGCGCCGACGTCGAGCTCGTGTGCGGCAACGTGCTGACCTCGGACGTCGTCCGTCCCGGCGCGTTCGACGTGGTGTGGACGCGTGACGCCGGGGCGTTCCTCACGCACGAGGAGAAGCCCGTCGCGTGGCGCCGGCTGCACGACGCGCTGCGACCCGGCGGGTCGGTCCTCGTCACCGACTACTGCCTGGGCACGTCGGCGGCGTCGGCGGAGTTCGGGCAGCGCATGCTCGCGTGGGGGCAGCACATGCTGACGCTCGACGCGTACGCCGACCTGCTGACGTCGTGCGGCTTCACCGACGTCGTGACCGAGGACCGCACCCCCGACCTGGTTGCGTCGCAGGAGCACGGCCTGCGGGTGCTGGAGGAGCGTGGCGCCGACGTGCGCGCGCTGCTGTCGCCCGAGGAGCACGCGGACCTGACGCAGCGCTGGCGCACGAAGCTCGCGCACAGCACGTCGGGCGAGCTCGTCTGGATGGTCCTCACCGCCCGCCGCTGACCCGCGCGGGCGCCGCCGGGTGAGGACGTTCGTCCCACCGGCACCGGCTCGGGGATCGTCATAGTTATGTCACACGTTATGTCAGGACGGTCGCACCCCGTTCGTCCCCGACCCTTGTGAGGTAACCCATGGCAGCTCGCTACAACGCACCCCCGAACTGGCCGGCCCCGCCCGCGGGCTGGACGCCGCCGCCCGGTTGGCAGCCCGACCCGAGCTGGGGCCCGGCGCCCGAGGGCTGGCAGCTCTGGGTCGAGGACGGCAAGCGCCCCGGGTGGTTCGCCCGGCACAAGGTGCTGACCGGCGTCGGCATCGGCGCCGCCGTGCTGGTCGTCGCGATCGCGGCGTCCGGCGGCGGCGACGACGCGTCCGACGCGGCGGTCCCCGACAAGGTCGCCGACGCCCCGGCCGTGGTCGAGGAGCCCGCTGCCGAGGTCGCCCCGGAGGAGGCTGCTCCGGCCGAAGAGACTCCCGCGGAAGAGGCCCCCGCCGTCGCACCGCTCGGCACCCCGGTCCGCGACGGCAAGTTCGAGTTCGTCGTGCACGGCACCGAGTGCGGCCTCACCACCGTCGGCGGCGAGTACCTGCACCAGGACGCGCAGGGCGAGTTCTGCCTCGTCCGGATGTCGGTGACGAACATCGGTGACGAGGCGCAGTACTTCTTCGGCGACGCGCAGAAGGCGCGCAACGAGGCCGGTCAGGAGTACTCGTCCGACTCCGCGGCCGCGGTCTACCTCGACGGCTCCGACTCGTGGATGGAGGAGATCAACCCGGGCAACGCCGTCGAGGCCGTGGTGGTCTTCGACGTGCCGCCGGGCACGGTGCTCTCGACGATCGACCTGCACGACTCCGCGTGGTCGGGCGGCGCCGAGGCTGCGCTGCGCTGACGCCCCTGGCGCCGCCCGTGGCGTCGCGTCCCTGGGTGTGCGCACCCGGTGGACGGACGCGACGGGCGGCGCTGCCGTCCGGCTCAGCGCGGGCGGCGGCGGAGG
>NZ_JAAXOY010000656.1 GCF_012396155.1 Cellulomonas septica
GCTCCCGGCCGGTCGGCGGCCGCGGGCGCCGGGAATGGCGGGGCCGCGGCACGGGCGGCGCCCACTAGGATCGAGCGGGCGCCCGTCCGGCGCTCCCACCCGTCGTCGAGCGAAGGAACACCCGTGCTCCGCACCCACCACGCCGGCTCGCTGCGAGCCGAGCACGTCGGCACCACCGTCACCCTCACGGGCTGGGTGGACCGGCGGCGCGATCACGGCGGCGTGGCGTTCGTCGACCTGCGGGACGCCTCCGGCATCGCCCAGGTCGTCATCCGTGACGAGGCGGTCGCGCACGGCCTGCGCGCGGAGTACGTCCTGCAGGTGACCGGCGAGGTGGGCCGCCGCCCCGAGGGCAACGAGAACCCGCACCTCGCGACCGGGGAGATCGAGCTCGTCGCGCACGACGTGGTCGTCCTCAACGAGGCCGCGCCGCTGCCGTTCCAGGTGTCGTCGTCGCTCGACGAGCAGGTCGGCGAGGAGGCGCGCCTCAAGCACCGCTACCTCGACCTGCGCCGGCCCGCGCCGTCGCGTGCGATCCGCCTGCGCGCGAAGGTCAACCAGGCGGCCCGCGCGGTCCTCGACGAGCAGGGCTTCGTCGAGGTCGAGACGCCGACGCTCACGCGCTCGACCCCGGAGGGTGCCCGCGACTTCCTCGTGCCCGCGCGGCTCGCGCCCGGGTCCTGGTACGCGCTGCCGCAGTCGCCGCAGCTCTTCAAGCAGCTGCTCATGGTCGCCGGGCTCGAGCGGTACTACCAGATCGCGCGCTGCTACCGCGACGAGGACTTCCGCGCCGACCGGCAGCCGGAGTTCACGCAGCTCGACGTCGAGATGAGCTTCGTCGAGCAGGACGACGTCATCGCGCTCGCGGAGCAGATCCTCGTCGCGCTGTGGCGCCTGATCGACGTCGAGCTCCCCACGCCGATCCGCCGCATGACGTTCGCGGACGCGATGGCCCGCTACG
This sequence comes from Cellulomonas septica, assembly GCF_012396155.1. GTDB lineage: Bacteria > Actinomycetota > Actinomycetes > Actinomycetales > Cellulomonadaceae > Cellulomonas > Cellulomonas septica. The sequence continues at coordinate 962 of NZ_JAAXOY010000656.1, forward strand.
GCTCCGACAAGCCGGACCTGCGGTTCGGCCTCGAGCTGGTCGAGCTCACCGACTACTTCACGAACACGCCGTTCCGCGTCTTCCAGGCGCCCTACGTCGGGGCCGTCGTGCAGCCGGGCGGTGCCGGCACGCCCCGTCGCGGCTTCGACGCGTGGCAGGAGTGGGCCAAGCAGCGCGGCGCCAAGGGGCTCGCGTACGTCACGGTCGGCGAGGACGGCGAGCTCGGCGGTCCGGTCGCGAAGAACATCACCGACGACGAGCGCGCCGGCCTGGTCGCAGCGACGGGCGCGTCGCCCGGTGACGCGATCTTCTTCGCCGCGGGCAAGCCGTCCGAGGCGCGTGCGCTGCTCGGTGCCGCCCGCCTCGAGATCGGCCGCCGCGGTGGCCTCATCGACGAGAAGGCGTGGGAGCTCGTCTGGGTCGTCGACGCCCCGCTGTTCAAGCCGACGGGCGAGGACGACGACGTGGCCGTGGGCGGGGGTGCGTGGACGGCCGTGCACCACGCGTTCACGTCGCCCACGCCCGAGTGGCTCGACCGGTTCGAGCAGGACCCGGGCCAGGCGCTCGCGTACGCGTACGACATCGTGTGCAACGGCAACGAGATCGGCGGCGGCTCGATCCGTATCCACCGCCGCGACGTGCAGGAGCGCGTGTTCGAGGTCATGGGCATCGGGCACGAGGAGGCGCAGGAGAAGTTCGGCTTCCTGCTCGACGCGTTCCAGTTCGGCGCGCCGCCGCACGGCGGGATCGCGTTCGGCTGGGACCGGATCGTCGCGCTGCTCACGGGCAGCGAGTCGATCCGTGAGGTCATCGCGTTCCCCAAGTCGGGTGGCGGCTACGACCCGCTGACGGCCGCGCCCGCGCCCATCACGCCCGAGCAGCGGCGTGAGGCCGGCGTCGACGCGAAGCCGAAGGCCAAGCCCGACCAGCCGGAGGCGTGAGCGCGCTGCTCACGCGGCTGCCCGCCCGGTGGCGCGCGCACCGCGCGCTGCTGGGCGGGGACGGCCGCTGGGAC
>NZ_JAAXOY010000657.1 GCF_012396155.1 Cellulomonas septica
CGCGGCTGGGCCGGTCGCCACGGACGCCGCCGACGTGCGGGCCTCCGCGGCCCCGCGTGCGTGGTTCGACCCGCGCGGCTGGCCGTGGTGGGTGCAGGCGCTCGCCGTCTACCTCGCCGGGCGGGCGTTCAGCGCGGTCGCGCTCGTCGTCACCGCGCAGGCGCAGGTCGAGAACTACTGGACGCCCGCGCAGCCGTCGTACCTGCAGTTCACGGGCCTGATGTGGGACGCGAGCTGGTACCGGCAGGCGGCCGAGCAGGGCTACCCGGACACGCTGCCCGTCGGCGAGGACGGGCTGGTCCAGCAGAACGTCTGGGCGTTCTTCCCGCTCTTCCCGATGCTCGTCCGCGGGCTCATGGTGCTCACCACGGGGCCCTGGTACGTGGTCGCCCCGCTCACGGCGCTCGTCCTCGGTGCCGCTGCCGCCGTCGTGATCCACCGGCTCGTCGAGCGCGGTGCGCCGCGCGCCGTCGCCGCCCGCCCGGGTCTGCCGCTGGCGACGGTCGCGCTCGTCACGGCCTTCCCGACGGCGGTCGTGCTCCAGGTCGCGTACACCGAGTCGCTCGCGCTGCTGCTGATCGCCGCCGCGCTCCTGCTGCTGGTCGAGCGGCGCTACCTCGCGATGTCCGTCGTGGTGCTCGCGCTCGGCTTCACGCGCGCGGTCGCGCTGCCGATGGCCGCGGTGATCGTGGTGCACGCGGCCGTGCGCTGGTGGCACAGCCGGCGCGGCGAGGACCACCTCGGCGGCCGGGACCTCGGCGGACTCGCGGCGCTCGCGGTCGCGGCCGGTGTCTCAGGCGTCGCGTGGCCGCTGATCTGCGGCTGGGTCACGGGCGTGCCCGACGGGTACCTGCAGACGCAGGAGTCGTGGCGCGGCCTGCGCGAGGTCCAGCCGTTCGGGGCGTGGGGCTACGTGTCGCAGTTCTGGTTCCAGGAGCGCGCGCCGTGGGTGCTCGCCGCCGGGTTCGCGCTCGTGATCGCGGTGCTCGTGGTCCCGGCGGCCTGGCGGCTCGGCAACGAGCTGCACGCCTGGCCCGCGGCCTACCTGCTCTACATCGCGGCGGTGATCGAGCCCGGCAGCAGTCTCGCGCGGTTCCTCGTCCTCGCCTTCCCGCTGGGCGCCGTCACGGCCGGCGTGGTGACGCGGCCGGCCGCTGCCCGGCGGCTCTGGTTCACCGGCGTGCTCGTCCTCATGCTCGCGCTCCAGCTCGTGTGGGTGTGGAACATGTGGCGGCTGACCCCGCCGCAGGGGTGGCCGCCGTGACCGGCGCACCTGGACCTGCGTCCGACGGGGAGCCGATCGGGCGGTCCGGGTCGCATCGGTCGAGGTGGGGGACCCTCGGGTGAACTAAGATGGTCGGCGGACCACCGGCCAAGCGGGCCTCTCGTCGCGCGCTCCGCGCACGAGCACCCGGCCGGGACGCACGAGCGAAGGAGAGGCCCCCCGTATGGCCGCGATGAAGCCGAGGACCGGCGACGGACCGCTCGAGGTGACGAAGGAGGGGCGCGGCATCGTGATGCGCGTCCCGCTCGAGGGCGGTGGACGGCTGGTGGTCGAGCTCAACGCGACCGAGGCCGCCGAGCTGGGCGAGGCCCTCACGTCCGTCGTCTCCTGACGACGGACCGCACGACATGGCGAGGCCGACGACAGGTTTCACCGCTTCCATCGGCCGGACGCCGCCCGAGGTGACGTCGGTCGGTGGCGGGCTCGCGACGAGCCCGCTGCTGACCGACGGCTCGGTCGACGCCGTCGCCGTCCCGGTCGCCCCACCGGGACCCGGCGACGAGGGCGTCGAGGCCCGCGAGGGCACCGCCGACGCCGCGGCGCGCTACGGCGTCGACCTCGCGGAGATCGCCGAGCGGGTGCGCCTCACGGGCGCCGCCGGCGAGGCGTACGTCCTGCAGCTCCCGCGACCCGTCGGGTCCGCGGTCACCCT
>NZ_JAAXOY010000658.1 GCF_012396155.1 Cellulomonas septica
CCGTCGGCGGCCGTCGCGTCGGCGGCGCAGCCCGTGAGGGCGGCGGCGAGCGTCAGGCCCGCGAGGGCGAGCGCGGGCGTACGGGGCGTGGTCATCGGGGTGCGTCCTCTCGTGGCCCGGGCGGTCCCGGGTCGGCGGGCGTCGAGGGGGCGACGCCGGAGGTCACACCTTGGCGGACAGGGTCGGCAGGCTGTCCACGCGCGAATCGATTAGGCGCTCACGCAGCGAGACGTCGGTGCAGGTCAGCCCACGCGGTGGAGCCACCGCACGGGTGCACCGGCGCCCGCGTAGCGGAAGGGCTCGAGCTCGTCGTCCCAGGCCTGCCCGAGCGCGAGGTCGAGCTCCGCACGCAGGCGCGTCGGGTCCTCGGCGTGCTCGAGCGCCGCGCGGATCCGGTCCTCGGGGACCACGACGTTGCCGTGCACGTCCGTCGCGGCGTGGAAGATCCCGAGCTCGGGCGTGTGGCTCCAGCGGGAACCGTCGACGCCGTGGCTCGCCTCCTCCGTGATCTCGTACCGCAGGTGCGCCCAGCCGCGCAGCGCGGACGCCAGCCGCGCGCCGGTGCCCTGGGGCCCCTGCCACGAGTGCTCGGCACGGTAGAAGCCGGGTCCTGCCGGCTGCGGGGTCCAGTCGAAGGTCACCCGCGCGGTCAGGACGTTCCCGGCTGCCCACTCGATGTGGGGGCACAGCGCACGGGGCGCAGAGTGCACGAAAAGAACACCGCGGGTGATCGCACCTGCCATGTCGTCCTCCTGGTCGGCTCGAGGTTCGCCTTCCCCAACGTCCTCGGGTCCTGCTCAGGAGCACTCACGGTCTCGCGGCGTGCTGTGCACACTATGCCCGACGTGCGGCGTCACCGCCAAGCACCCGGGCGGGGATGCGTCAGAGCTGCTCGCGGATCGCCCGCATCGCCTTCTTGCGCACGGACCGCTCGAGGCGGTCGAGGTAGAGCATCCCGTCGAGGTGGTCGACCTCGTGCTGGAGGCACCGGGCCATGAGCTCGGTGCCCTCGACGACGACCTCCTTGCCGTCGAGGTCGGTGCCGACGACGCGCGCGTACCAGGCGCGACGCGTCGGGTACCAGAGACCCGGGACCGAGAGGCAGCCCTCGTCGCCGTCCTGGTACTCGTCCTCGGACAGCTCGACGATGACCGGGTTGAGCACGTAGCCGATCTCGTCGTCGATGTTCCACGAGAACGCGCGCAGGCCGACGCCGATCTGGTTGGCCGCGAGACCGGCGCGACCCTCGTGGTCGACCGTCTCGAGCAGGTCCTCGACGAGCGAGCGGACGCGGTCGTCGACCGCGGTGATCGGGTCGCACGGGGTACGCAGGACGGGGTCTCCGACGGTGCGGATCTCTCGCATGGCCATGCGTCGATCCTTTCATGCCCGGGCCACGGACCAGGGCCGTCCGGAGGCGGCGTGTGAGGAGCGAGACACCGCAAGACCCGGACAAGGCGACGAAGCGGGCGTACCTTTGTACTGACCGGTCAGTCAGAAGGGACTCACCACATGACCGCCTCCCCCGGGACCGAGACCGCCCCCGCCGCCGGTGACGCGAGCGACGCCCCCGACGCCGCCGACGCGACGCCCGCGCCGCCCGTCGTCCGCGCGGATGTCGGTGGTCGGAGGCACCCTGGTGCGCATGGTGACGATCTCCTGCTCGTGCGGGTCGGTGTGCGACTCGCGCCGCAACCCGCTGCGCGGGCTCGACGTCGCGGCGCGCCTCGACGCGGTCCGCTCGGCGTTCGCGGTCCACGACGGCTTCCTCACCCTCGAGCTCGACGCCGCCTGGCACCCCGGTGCGGACGAGCCGGGTCCGGCGTGCGTCGTGCTGGTCGACCTCGACGAGCTCGACGCGATGCTGCTGCGCCTCGGCCTCGCCCTGCTGCAGCGGCCTCGCCTGCTCGTGGTCGACGACGTCGACCAGGTGCTCGACGACGCCCGCCGCCAGGTCGTCTGGACCCGGCTCG
>NZ_JAAXOY010000659.1 GCF_012396155.1 Cellulomonas septica
GTACCCGCGACCGCGTACGCGCTCGGCACGCCGACCGCGCCCAGCGCGAGCGCGACGACACCTGCACGCAGCGCCCACGTCCTGGCGGCGCGCCCCGTCGGCCGGCGGCCCGTCCGCGCGCTCACCAGGCACCGAACCGGAGCTCGACGAGGATCGCCTGCGGCATCTCGGCACCCTCACCCGGGTCGACCGCGACCGACGTGTTCGGCGCCACCGCGTACGTCTCCTCCGCACCGGAGGCCAGCTCCGCCGTCGCGGCCACCGGCTTGTCACCACCGCGCAGCAAGAAGGTGTGCGGCACCTCCAACGTCAGGAAGCCACGCAGACCCGACGTCCGGAAGCAGTAGTACGACCCGTACGGCTCCTCCTCCACCAACGTCTCCACCTGGATCAGACCCGGCGCGCACGACCCGCCCACAGCACCCGACCCCACCGGCTCGACGTGACCGTCACCCGTGAACACCTTCAACCCGTGCTCGGCGAGGACCGCGTCCGCACCCGGGTAGGCGAAGTCCTCCACCAACGACGACTGCACCTCCGCAGCCGCCGCCCCCTCCGCAGCACCCGCGCTGCTCGCCCACACCACCGCGACAGCAGCCACCACAGCCGCCGCCCCGACACCACCCACGACTCGTCTCACGTCCACGTCCCCTCCGTCGACCGCACGCACGTCGCGGGGTCCGGTAGCGAACGGTCGCCAGCGGTGCCACCTCCTCGAAGGCCCGCAGGAGGGGCAGACCACCCCGTGACGGCCAGGAGAGTAACGGCTCCCGAGCCTCGCGGGAGCCGTTCGACGTGCGCGTCCGGGTGAAGAGTCACCGCCGCAGCGCGCCTCGGCAATGTCGGCTATGACTGCGTGCCGCGCGGCTCCCCGAGCGCCGCCAGCAGCGCGGAGGAGTCCGCGACCGCGCCGAACACGCCGCCCTGCATCGTCACCATCTTGAGCGCCGCGAGGTAGTTGCCGTAGTCCGTCGCCCCCGTGCAGTCCGACAGCAGCAGGCACTCGTAGCCGCGGTCGTTCGCGTCGCGCATCGTCGTGTGCACGCACACGTCGGTCGTGATCCCGGTGAGGATCACGTGCGTGATCCCGCGGTTGCGCAGCACGAGGTCGAGGTCGGTCGCGTAGAACGAGCCCTTGCCCGGCTTGTCGATCACCACCTCACCAGCCAGCGGCGCGACCTCCGGGACGATCTCCCACCCCGGCTCGCCGCGCGTGAGGATGCGACCGCACGGGCCCAGGTCGCCGATGCCCGCGTCGATCCGGCGTGAGCGCCACAGCTTGTTCGCCGGCAGGTCCGACAGGTCCGGGCGGTGCCCCTCGCGCGTGTGCATCACGTGGAAGCCGAGCTCGCGTGCGGCCGCCAGCACGCGGGCCGTCGGCTCCAGGCCCGCGCGCGTGAGCGACAGGTCGTAGCCCATCGCGTCGACGTAGCCGCCCGGGCCGCAGAAGTCCTGCTGCCAGTCGATGTTGAGGAGGACGGTGGTCGCGGGCGAGAACGAGCCGTCGAACGGCCAGGCGTACGGGTCGGCGTCGACGGGGCCGAACACCGGGGTCGAGGTCGCGGTCGTGAGCTGCTCGGTCATGACAGGGCTCCAGACGTGGGGACAGGGCTGACAGGACGGGTCGTGAGCGAGGTGACGACGGCCGCGGTGCGCCCGACCGCGCCGAAGATCCCGCCGGACATCTCGACGCTCGACACCGCGGCACCCACGAGGTCCGGCGCGACGGGGACGCACGCGTCGACCACGAGCAGGCACTCGTACCCGCGGTCGTTCGCGTCGCGCATCGTCGAGTGCACGCACGTCTCGAGGCCGACACCGGCGAGCACGAGCCGGCGGACGCCGCGCGTGCGCAGCACGAGATCGAGGTCGCTCGCGTAGAAGGCGTCGATCCCGCCCGCGTCGAGCGCGACGTCCGCGAGGTCGTCGAGCGCCGTCGCGCCGGCGGGCGCGCTGCCGCCGACCGCG
>NZ_JAAXOY010000066.1 GCF_012396155.1 Cellulomonas septica
CCCTGCGCGGCGCGGCCGACGGCGCCCGGAGCGCGCCGGAGAGCACGAGGGCCCGCGGCGGATGATCCGCTGCGGGCCCTCGTGCGTCAGGTGACGACCGTCAGGAGTCGCCGCCCGTGTTGCCGGACGTGCCGGCCGTGACGTCGTGCAGGCGGTACCGCTCGATGGCCTGCGCCGGGGCGTCCGCCGCGACCGCACCGGTCCGGGCGAGCTGCTGCAGCACCCGCACCGCGGTCGACGGGCCGTCGATCTTGAAGTGCCGACGAGCGGCGGCGCGGGTGTCGGAGAAGCCGAAGCCGTCCGCACCGAGCGTCGCGTACGTGCCGGGCACCCACGCGCGCACCTGGTCGGCGACCAGGTGGTCGTAGTCCGTCGTCGCGACGAACGGACCCTCGGCACCCTGCAGCTTCTGCGTGAGGTACGCCTGGCGGGGCTCCTCGCCGGGGTGCAGGTAGTCGTGCTGGTCCGCGGCGAGGCCGTCGCGGCGCAGCTCGTTCCAGCTCGTCACGGACCACACCGCGGCGCGCACGCCGAAGTCCTCCGCGAGCAGCTTCTGCGCCTCGAGCGCCCACGGCACGGCCACACCCGACGCGAGGATCTGGGCGCGCGGCCCGTCGCCCTCGGCCGGCGACAGCAGGTAGATCCCCTTGAGGATGCCCTCGACGTCGACGCCCTCGGGCTCGGCCGGCTGCACCATCGGCTCGTTGTAGACGGTCAGGTAGTAGATGACGTCCTTGTCGCGGCCGTCACCCTCCCCGTACATCCGCTCGATGCCGTCCTTGACGATGTGGCGCAGCTCGTAGCCGTACGCCGCGTCGTAGTGCACGACGTGCGACATGGTGCCCGCGAGCAGCGGCGAGTGGCCGTCGGCGTGCTGCAGGCCCTCGCCCGTCAGCGTCGTGCGACCGGCCGTCGCGCCGATGAGGAAGCCGCGGGCCATCTGGTCGCCGGCCGCCCAGAACTGGTCGCCCGTCCGCTGGAACCCGAACATCGAGTAGTAGAAGTAGAACGGGATCAGCGGCTCGCCGTGCGTCGCGTACGACGTGCCGACGGCCTGGAACGCGGCCGCGGAACCGGCCTCGTTGATGCCCGTGTGCATGATCTGCCCGGACTCGGACTCCTTGTACGAGAGCATGAGCTCCCGGTCGACGGCCATGTAGTTCTGGCCGTTCGTGTTGAAGATCTTCGCGCTCGGGAAGATCGAGTCCAGGCCGAACGTGCGGGCCTCGTCCGGGATGATCGGCACCAGGCGGTGGCCGAACTCCTTGTCTTTCACGAGGTCCTTGAACAGGCGCACGAGCGCCATGGTCGAGGCGACCTCCTGGTGGCCCGAGCCCTTCGCGAGGCCCTCGTACACCTTGGCCTCGGGCAGCGTGACGGCCTTGTGCGTCGAGCGGCGCTCGGGCACGAACCCGCCGAGCTGACGGCGGCGCTCCAGCATGTACTGGATGCCCTCGTCGTCGGGACCCGGGTGGAAGTACGGCGGGACGTACGGGTTCTCGTCGATCTGCTCGTCCGTGATCGGGATGTGCAGCGAGTCGCGCAGCGTCTTGAGGTCGTCCGCCTTGAGCTTCTTCATCTGGTGCGTGGCGTTGCGCCCGGCGAAGCCCGAGCCCAGGCCGTAGCCCTTGATGGTGTGCGCCAGGATGACCGTCGGCTGGCCCGTGTGCTCGCGGGCGGCCTTGTAGGCGGCGTAGATCTTGCGGTAGTCGTGACCGCCGCGCTTGAGCGCCCAGATCTCGTCGTCCGTCATCTTCTCGACGAGCTGCTTGGTGCGCGGGTCGCGACCGAAGAAGTGCTCGCGGATGAACGCGCCGTTCTCCGCGCGGTACGTCTGGAAGTCGCCGTCGGGCGTCGTGTTCATGAGGTGCACGAGCGCGCGGTCCTTGTCGGCGTTGAGCAGGGTGTCCCACTCGCGGCCCCAGATGACCTTGATGACGTTCCAGCCGGCGCCGCGGAACTGCGCCTCGAGCTCCTGGATGATCTTGCCGTTGCCGCGGACCGGGCCGTCGAGGCGCTGCAGGTTGCAGTTCACGACGAACGTGAGGTTGTCGAGGCCCTGCTGCGCCGCGTGCTGGAGCATGCCGCGCGACTCGGGCTCGTCCATCTCGCCGTCGCCGAGGAACGCCCACACGTCCTGCTGGCTCGTGTCCTTGATGCCGCGCAGGTGCAGGTACTTGTTCGTCCACGCCTGGTAGATCGCGGACGCCGGGCCGAGGCCCATCGACACCGTCGGGAACTCCCACAGGTCCGGCGCGAGGCGCGGGTGCGGGTACGACGGCAGGCCGCCGCCCGGGTGCGACAGCTCCTGGCGGAACCCGTCGAGCTGGTGCTCGCTCAGGCGGCCCTCGAGGAACCCGCGGGCGTACACGCCGGGGGAGGCGTGGCCCTGGAAGTAGACCTGGTCACCGCCACCCGGGTGGTCCTTGCCGCGGAAGAAGTGGTTGAGGCCGACCTCGGTCAGCGTCGCGACCGACGCGTACGACGAGATGTGCCCGCCGACCGCGATGCCGGGGCGCTGCGCACGCGTCACCATGACGGCCGCGTTCCAACGGATCCACGAGCGGTAGCGCCGCTCCATGACCTCGTCGCCGGGGAAGTACGGCTCGTCGTGCACCGCGATGGTGTTGACGTACGGCGTGTTCAGCGAGGCCGGGATGGCCACGTTCCGCTGCCGCGCGTGGCGCAGCATGCTCAGCAGCACGTAGCGGGCGCGCGGACCACCCTTGTCGTCGATGAGCCCGTCGAGCGACTCGAGCCACTCGCCGGTCTCGGCGGGGTCGATGTCGGGGACCTGGCTGAGCAGGCCGCCGATGAGCGGGCCCGTCTCGTCGATGGAAGCCACCGGTGCTCCTTCTGCCTTCTCGTCCGCACGCGCGAGCCTCGTGGCCCCGGCGCGCATCTCGGCCCGACCCTGGTCCGAGCACGTGGGGCGCGCTGCGGCAGGTGCGGGTAGTCGGCCCATTGTCGGCCCCTGCCGGGCACAAAGTCACACCGTCCCGGCACTCGGGCCACGTGACGTCCGCGACAGTCGTAGGACGACTCGCGTGCCGAAGGGGTCGGCGGACCGGCCGGACACGCCCGTCCGGGTCGACGTCTTGCCAGGGCCCGCCACCGTGCGGTGGGCTACGGTGTGCGGACATCAGCAGGTCGTCCCGCCGGGGGCGACGCGACGAAGGGATCGGTCGGGACGTGTCATCCAGCACGGACGACGCCGCCTCGCAGGTGGCAGCGCGTCTGGGGTTCACCGCAGGACAGGTGATCCAGGAGTTCGGGTACGACGACGACGTCGACGAGGAGCTGCGCGACGCCCTCCAGGCGGTCACCGGCAACGAGCTGGTCGACGAGGACTACGACGACGTCACCGACGGCGCCCTCATCTGGTTCCGCGACGACGACGGCGACCTCACCGACTTCCTCGTCGACGCGATGACGGTCCTCGAGGACAACAGCCCCATCTGGGTGCTCACCCCGAAGTCCGGCCGGTCGGGCCACGTGTCGCACAGCGACATCGAGGAGGCCGCCACCACGTCCGGCCTGCACGCGATGACGACGTTCGCCATCGCCGCCGACTGGTCCGCCACGCGCCTCGGCACGCGCGGCCGCGGCAAGTGACCGCGACGCCCGTCCTCGGCGAGCTCGCCCCCGACTTCACGCTCGTCGACACGCACGGCACGCCCGTGACGCTGTCGGCCCTGCGCGGCACACCGGTCGTCGTCGTGTTCATCCCGTTCGCGTTCTCCGGGACGTGCCGCGGGGAGCTGTGCGAGATCCGCGACAACATCGCCGCCTTCGACGCCGCGGGCGTGCGGGTCCTCGTCGTCTCGTGCGACTCGACCTTCACGCTCCGCGCGTGGAAGGAGCAGGAGGGCTACGGCTTCGACCTGCTCTCCGACTTCTGGCCGCACGGCGACGTCGCCCGCGCCTACGAGGTGTTCGACGAGAAGGCCGGCCGGCCGCTGCGCGGCTCCTTCCTCGTCGACGCCGAGGGCGTGCTGCGGTGGTCGGTCGTCAACCCCGCGGGCCAGGCCCGTGACCTCGCCGCCTACCGCGCGGCGATCGCCGACCTCGCCGCCTGACGCGGGCGTCGGTCAGGGCGTCGCGGCGCCCGTCGGGTCGTCGCGCCGCACCGGTAGGCTGTGCGCCCGTCGCACCCGCGAGCACGTCGCGACGAGGGGCCTGTAGCTCAGCTGGTCAGAGCGCCGCGCTTACACCGCGGAGGTCGCCGGTTCGAAACCGGCCGGGCCCACCCGACCGACCCGACGCGTCATCCCCACCCGCACGCCAGGTGCACGTCGTGCACGACCGCGGCCACGGGCGCCCCCCACAGCTCGGCGAACAGCTCGGCGTCCTGCGGCTCGCGGAAGTAGACGGGGGCGCCCCACGCGTCGTCCCACGACTCCGCCTCGACCCCGGCCGGGGCGGGCGGCACGCAGACCACCGGCGTCGACGGCGCGCTGTAGCCGAGCTGCTCGGCACGCTCGTCCGCCGCGGCGAGCGCTGCGTCCTGGGCGGGCGCGATCACGAGCCACACGACCGAGTACGAGTCGGTGGCGGACATCGCCTCGTCCTCGGGCAGCGCCGTGGGCCACGACGGCGTGGCCGTCGGCGTCGCGGCATCGGGCGTCGTGACGGCCGTCGTCGGAGCGGCGTCCGTGGGGGCGGTGGTGGGTGCGACCGCGTCGTCGGGAGCCGGCGTCGTGCACGCGGGGAGCACGAGCGTGACCAGGGCGAACGTCAGCGCTGTCGCGTGCTGCCGGCGGATCGCGAGACGGGTCATGCGGCGAGGATGGCGCACCCTCTCGCTCGCAGGTTCGCGTGTGCGGCACCGGGACCCGATCGTGACGGGATCGTGACGCGGGCGCGTCCCGGTCGGACGCGAGGTCCGCTTGCTACGGTCCGCGGGTGTCCGCCTCTCGAGTCTCGTCGCTGCACGTCTTCCCCGTGAAGTCGCTGCGGGGCTTCGACGTGCCGGAGGCGGACGTCGACCCGTGGGGCGTCCGGGGTGACCGGCGGTGGATGGTGGTGACCGGCGACGGCACCGTCCTGACGGCGCGCGAGCACCCGCGGATGCTGGGGGTCCGTGCCACGCCGGGCGCCGGGTCGTTGCGCCTGACGGCGGACGGGGCCGCCGACCTCGTCGTCGCCGAGCCCGTGGACGCGCAGCCCGACGTCCCCGTCGGGCTGTCACGACTCGACCGGGCCACCGCGGCGGGAGCGGACGTCGACGCGTGGTTGTCCGACGTGCTCGGGCGGTCCGTGCGGCTGGTCTGGCTCGACGACCCTCGGCGACGGTCGGTGAGCCTCGACCACGGCGGGCGTCCGGGTGACGCGCTGAACCTCTCGGACGCCGGGCCGCTCCTGGTGACGACCGAGGCGTCGATGGCGGCGCTCAACGCGTGGATCGCGGACAGGGTGCTGGAGACGGCCGATCCCACGGGGGCGCCGCAGCCGCCCGCGCCGCTGCCGATGGAGCGGTTCCGGCCGAACCTCGTCGTCGGCGGTGACCTCGAGCCGTTCGAGGAGGACCGGTGGGCAGGGCTGCGGGTCGGTGGCGTCGAGCTGCGGTTCGCGGAGCGGTGCGACCGGTGCAGCCTCACGACGGTCGACCTCGACGCGCTCGTCACGACCAAGGAGCCGATCCGGACCCTCGCGCGGCACCGCCGCGAGGACGGGAAGACGTGGTTCGGCGTGCGCATGGTGCCCGTGACCACGGGCCGGGTCGCGGTGGGGGACGCGGCGACGCCGCTGTGGTGAGCCCGTCGGTCGGCGCGGCGCGGGTAGCGTGCGGGGCGTGACCGCCCCTCGTCTGGCCGACGTCGTCCGCACGCTCGAGCGCCGCTACCCGCCGTCGACGGCGGAGTCGTGGGACGCGGTGGGGCTGGTCGCCGGGGACCCGGAGCAGGAGGTCCGGCGGGTGCTGCTCGCCGTCGACCCCGTCGCGGACGTGGTCGACGAGGCCGTCGCGTGGAGGGCGGACCTCGTCGTCACGCACCACCCGCTGCTGCTGCGGCCCGTGCACTCGATCGCGGCGACGACGTTCAAGGGCGCGCTGCTGCACCGGCTCGTGCGGTCGGGCGTCGCGCTCTACACGGCGCACACGAATGCCGACGCCGCGGTCGGGGGAGTGGCGGACGCGCTGGCTGACGCCCTGGGCCTCGTGGACCGCACGCCGCTGCAGGCCGCGGCGACGGAGGCGCTCGACAAGGTCGTCGCGATGGTGCCGGTCGCCGACGCGGAGGCGCTGGTCGACGCGCTCGCCGCGGCCGGTGCGGGGGCGATCGGCCGGTACGCGCGGTGTGCCTGGACGACGACCGGCGAGGGGACGTTCACGCCGCTCGACGGTGCGTCGCCCGCGATCGGCAGCGTCGGGGAGGTCGAGCGTGTCGTCGAGGCGCGCGTCGAGATGGTCGCCCCGCGGCGGCTGAGGTCGGCCGTCGTGGCCGCGTTGCGCGCCGCGCACCCGTACGAGGAGCCCGCGTTCGACGTGCTCGAGCTCGCGTCGTGGCCCGGGTCGACGGGGATCGGCCGCGTCGGGCGGCTGGAGCGTCCGACGACGCTCGCCGCGTTCGCCGCCGACGTCGCCGCCGCGGTGCCGGCCACGGCGCAGGGCGTCCGGTACGCGGGGGACGCCGACGGGCGGGTCGAACGGGTGGCCGTCGTCGGGGGCTCGGGCGACTCGCTGTTCGACGCGGTCCGGGCGGCGGGCGTCGACGCGTACGTCACCGCCGACCTGCGTCACCACCCCGCCTCGGAGCTGCGCGAGCGCGCGGAGTTCGAGGCGCGCGACGGCCACGCCCCGCCGTACCTCGTCGACCTCGCGCACTTCGCGTCGGAGTGGCCGTGGCTGGCCCGTGCGGCGCGCGACCTCGAAACAGACCTGGCCGCCGCGGGCACTACGGTGGAGACCCGGGTCAGCACCCTGAGCACCGACCCCTGGACGGGCCGCGTCGCCGCGCCCGCCCCCCTCCCGCCGGAAGGACACCCGTGACGACTGCCCCCGCGGCGGACCAGCGCCGCCTGCTCGACGTCCAGGAGCTCGACACGCGCCTCGACCAGCTCGCGCACAAGCGCCGCACGCTGCCCGAGCTCGCACGGCTGCTGGAGCTCGACGCCCAGCTCGCCGACCTGCACACCGCGCTCGTCACGTCGCGCACGGCCGCCGAGGACCTGCGTCGCGAGCTCGCGAAGGCGGAGGCCGACGTCGAGCAGGTGCGCTCGCGCGCGGCCCGCGACCAGGCACGTCTCGACTCGGGGCAGGGGAGCGCGAAGGACCTGCAGGCGCTGACGAGCGAGCTCGCGTCGCTCGCGCGTCGCCAGGGCGACCTCGAGGAGGTCGAGCTCGAGGTCATGGAGCGGCTCGAGGCGCACGAGGGCGCGCTCGCCGAGGTCACGAAGGCGTACGACGCGCTCGTCGCGCAGAAGCAGGCCGTCGAGGCCGACCGCGACGCCGCGTTCCGGACGATCGACGCGGACGCCGAGCGGGTCCGGGGCGAGCGCGCGACGGCGGCCGAGGGTCTCGACGCCGGTCTCGTGACGCTCTACGAGCGCCTGCGCGGCCAGCTCGGCGGTCTCGGTGCCGCACCGCTGCGGGGTCGTCGCTGCGAGGGCTGCCGGCTGGAGCTCAACCCCCTCGACCTCGACGCGATCCGCTCGAAGGGCGAGGACCAGGTCGTGCGCTGCGAGGAGTGCGGCCGCATCCTCGTGCGCCTGCCCGAGCCGGCCGCCGCGGTCTGATGACCCGGCGGCTCGTCGTCGAGGCCGACGGCGGCTCGCGGGGCAACCCCGGGCCCGCCGGGTACGGCGCGGTCGTGCGGGACGCCGCCACGGGGAAGGTGCTCGCGGAGCGCGCGGACTTCCTCGGCGTCACGACGAACAACGTCGCCGAGTACTCCGGCCTGGTCGCCGGGCTGAGGGCCGCGCTCGCGATCGACCCGGGCGCGCGCCTCGAGGTGCGCATGGACTCGCAGCTCGTCGTCGAGCAGATGCGCGGCACCTGGAAGATCAAGCACGCCGACATGCGCCGCCTCGCCGACGAGGTGCACGCGCTCGTCGACCCCGCGGACGTCACGTGGACCTGGGTGCCGCGCGCCCAGAACGCCGCCGCCGACCGGCTGGCGAACCTCGCGATGGACCGTGAGAGTGGGCTGGTGACCGACGACGCCCGCACCGGCCCGCTCACCCCGCCGAGCACCGACCCGACCGGCAGCGGCACGCAGTCCGCGACGACCGGCGCGGGGGACCCCGGGTCCGGCCGCGCACCGCGACCGTCCGGCGCGGGCGTCCGGTTCGACGAGGAGAAGCCCGTCACCGTCGTGCTCGTGCGGCACGGTCAGACCGCGATGACCGTCTCGCGCGGGTACTCCGGCTCGTCCGAGCCCGGGCCGCCGCTCGACGAGCACGGGCAGCAGCAGGCCCGAGCCGCCGCGGTGCTCGTGGACCGGATCGGGCACGACCTGTGGGGTGACATCGAGTACCCGTCGGAGATCATCGCGTCGCCCATGGTCCGGACGCAGCAGACCGCGGGCATCATCGCGGAGCGGCTGAAGCTCTCCGTCGAGACCGTCGACCTCGTCAAGGAGGCCGACTTCGGCGAGTGGCAAGGGCTCACCGCGGAGCAGATCGAGGAGCGCTGGCCCGGCGAGCTCGAGCCCTGGCACACCCGCGGTGACGTGCGCCCGCCCGGCGGCGAGTCGATCGCCGACGTCGGCGTCCGGCTGCAGCAGGTGTTCGACGACCTGATCGCCGAGGGGCGCGGCCGCACCGTCGTCGTCGTGAGCCACGCGGTCGCGATCCGCGCGGCGCTCGGGGTCGCGATGGGCGCGCAGCCGGGGTCGTGGAGCCAGCTCCGCGTCGCGCCCGCGTCCGTGAGCATCGTCCGGCTCTTCGCCGACAAGCGGCACGAGATCGCCGTCGTCGGGGTGCCGAGCGAGGGCTGGTAGTCCCGCCGGCGTCGGCCGGCCCGCCCGGCCCGCACCGGGTCAGTGCGTCGCGGCGAGCCCGAGGACCGCGAGGACGACGACCGGCGGGGCGAGCAGCGCGCCCTGCAGCACGATCGTGCGAGCGGGCACGTCGAGCATGACCTGACGGCACCGGTGCCACCACAGCACCGTCGCGAGCGACCCCCACGGCGTGAGGAGCGGACCCGCGCCCGTGCCGATGAGCAGGGCCGCGAGCCGTAGCGGGTCGCCGGCCGCCGCCGGCTCGAGCG
>NZ_JAAXOY010000660.1 GCF_012396155.1 Cellulomonas septica
CAACGCGGCGTCGGTGGTCGAGGAGTGGCTCGCCGCGACGGGCGTGGCCGCCGACGCGCCGGTCCGCGTCGAGGGCGTCGGCACCGTCCCGTTCGCGGTCGCGCTGCGCGACGAGCTCGACGCCACGCGCCCGTCGCAGGACCTCCTGCGGTTCGTGCACGAGCGGTCCGGCAGCGAGCGGCTGCGCCGCCTGCTGCGCTCCGAGAACCGCAACGACCTCGCGAAGTGGCTGTGGGGACGGCAGGCGGTGGACGTCGTCGCGGAGCTGCGCGTCGACGCGACGGCCCAGGAGTGGGCGGACGTGCTGCGCCGCCTCCAGCCCCGGCAGTACTCGATCTCGTCGTCGCCGCTCGTCGACCCGCACCGCATCCGCCTGACGATGTCCGTCGTCCGGTACGAGGGGCCGTCCGGCGCGGCCCGGGGCGGGGTGTGCTCGACGTTCCTCGCCGACGCCGGCCCGGACCTGTCGGTGTCCGCGTACGTCCAGCCGTCGACGCACTTCCACCCGCCGGCCGACCCGGCCACGCCGATGGTGATGGTCGGCCCGGGCACGGGCGTCGCACCGTTCCTCGGGTTCCTGCAGGAGCGGCGCGCGCTCGGGCACACGGGCGACAACTGGCTGTTCTTCGGCGAGCAGCACGCTGCGACCGACTTCTACTACCGCGACGAGCTCGACGCGCTGCGCGCCGACGGCCTGCTCACGCGGCTCGACACGGCCTTCTCGCGCGACCAGCGGTCGAAGGTCTACGTGCAGGACCGCATGCGCGAGCACGGGCCGCAGCTGTGGGCGTGGCTCGAGCGCGGCGCGCACGTCTACGTGTGCGGCGACGCGTCACGCATGGCGAAGGACGTCGACACCGCGCTGCGCGAGGTCGTGTCCGTGCACGGCGGCCTCGACGCCGACGACGCGGCCGCCTACGTCAAGCGCCTGTCGTCCGAGCGCCGGTACGCACGCGACGTCTACTGACGACCGCCGCGCCGAGCCCGACAGGCCGAGACCTGTACGCACGAGACCCGTGCACACCGACAGGTGTCCTGACGCCGGAGGGCGTGTCAGGCGACCGAGACGCGGACGGAGTCGTAGCCCGTCGCGCCGTCGGGGATCTCGCCCTGCTGCGCGCCGGTCTGCGGGCCGTCGGGGTCGAACGCGCGGACGAACAGCTGGTGCTCGCCCGGTTCGGCGGGCCAGGTCCAGCGCCACTGCCGCCACGAGTCGACGCCGCCGTCGCCCGCGAGCTCGGCGTCCTGCCAGTCGCTGTCGTCGACCCGGACCTGCACGCGCACGATCCCGCGGTGCTGCGCCCACGCCGTCCCCGCGACGACGACGTCGCCGGCGTCGACCTGCGCGGACGGCCGCGGCACCTCGATGCGCGACTGCGTCTTGACCGGCCCGCGCTCCGACCAGCCGCGGTCCGTCCAGTACGCGGTCGCGGCGTCGAACCGCGTGACCTCGAGGTCGACGACCCACTTCGTCGCCGACACGTACCCGTACAGCCCCGGCACGACCATGCGGACGGGGAACCCGTGCTCGGGCGGCAGCGGCTCGCCGTCCATCGCGATCGCGAGCAGCGCGTCGCGGTCGTCGGTCAGCACCTCGAGCGGCGTCGACGCGGTGAACCCGTCGGCGCTGCGCGAGAGCACCATGTCGGCGTCCGTCGTCGGACGGGCGCGCGCGAGCACCTCGCGGATCGGCAGCCCGAGCCAGCGCTGGTTGCCGATCAGGTCGCCGCCGACCGGGTTGGACACGCACGCGAGCGTCACCCACGCCTCGACGAGGTCGGAGTCGAGCAGCTCGGCCCACGTGAGCTCGACCTCCTGCTCGACGAGCCCGTGCACGCGCAGCACCCACGTCTCGGGGTCGACCTGCGGCACGACGAGCGCGGTGTCGATCCGGTAGAACTCGCCCGCGGGCGTCCGCCACGGCCCGACCCCCGCGACGTCGACCTGCACGTCCGCCGGCACGGGCG
>NZ_JAAXOY010000661.1 GCF_012396155.1 Cellulomonas septica
GCTGGGCGACGCCGACCAGGGCATCGTCCACCAGGTCGGTCCGCAGCTCGGGCTCACCCAGCCCGGCCTGACGGTCGTCTGCGGCGACTCGCACACGTCGACCCACGGCGCGTTCGGCGCGCTCGCGCAGGTCTCCGACATCCCCGTGGGGGGTGCGATCTCCGCGACCGGCGCCGACGGCAAGCCGATCCTCCTCGTGCAGCCCGAGGCCGGGACCGTCGTGGCCCTGTCCGCGGTCTGCACCCACCAGGGCTGCACGGTCGTCGTCGACGGCGACGAGCTCAGCTGCCCCTGCCACGGCTCGGTGTTCGACCTGACCGGGAAGAACGTGTCCGGCCCGGCACCCGAGCCGCTGCCCCCTGTCGAGGTGCACGTCGCCGACGGCGCCGTGCTGCCCGGGAAGGCGTGACGCCATGACCGCTCCCACCACCGGCACCCCGCGCACCGCCGCGGGTCGCCGCCCCATCGCGCTCGGCCTGCGCGTCGTGCTGGCCGTGTGCGTGGTCGCGTCCGCCGTCGTCCACCTGATCCTGTGGAACGACGGCATGAAGAACGTCGACGTCGTCGGTCAGGCGTTCCTGCTCAACGGCGTCGCCGGGCTCGTCCTCGGGGTGCTGCTGCTCGTCTGGCGGTCCGTGTGGCCGCTGCTCGGCGCGATCGCGTTCGGCGCCGCGACGCTCGGCGCGTTCGTCGTCGCGACGACCGTCGGGCTGTTCGGCGTGCACTCGCGCTGGGAGGGCACGAACGAGTGGATCTCCGCGATCACCGAGGCGCTGGCGATCGTCCTCGGGATCGTCGCGATCGTCGTCGAGCGACGCCTGGTCGCCGCCGCGGCGACGCCTGCGACCGCCTGAGGCCGTCGCGGGGATCGGGACCCACCGCCCGCGTCAGCCCGCGGCACCGACGGTTGGTCGTCCGCACCGCGGGCCGACCGGCACGGAGAACCCGGGAGGGCGTCGCGTCGGCGTGGTCGGCGCGGACCGGGAAGGCCGGCGTCGCGTCGGCGTCGTCCCGACCGTCGGCGCCGTCAGCCCCAGACGAGTCCCTGCGCGGGGTCGGCCAGCACCGACGCGACGTCGGCGAGCACCCGCGCGCCGAGCTCGCCGTCGACGAGACGGTGGTCGAACGACAGCGCGAGCTGCGTGACGTGCCGCGGCTTGACCTTGCCCTTGTGCACCCACGGCTGGAGCCGGATCGCGCCGAACGCGAGGATCCCGGCCTCGCCGGGGTTGAGGATCGGCGTGCCCGTGTCGATGCCGAAGACGCCGACGTTGGTGATCGTGATGGTCCCGTCGGCCATGTCCGACGGCGACGTGCGGCCCGCGCGCGCGGTGGCCGTCAGCTCGCCGAGCCCGCGTGCGAGCTCCAGCAGGCTCAGGCGGTGCGCGTCCTTGACGTTCGGGACGACGAGTCCGCGGGGGGTCGCGGCGGCGATGCCCAGGTTGATGTAGTGCTTGTAGACGATCTCCTGCGCGGCGTCGTCCCACGACGCGTTGATCTCCGGGTGGCGGCGCACCGCGAGCATGAGCGCCTTCGCCGCGATCAGCAGCGGCGTGACGCGCACGTCGGCGAACTCCTTCTCCCCGCGGAGCCGCTCGACGAGCCGCATCGTGCGCGTGACGTCGACCGTGTGGAAGACCGTGACGTGCGGGGCGGTGAACGCGCTGGTCACCATCGCCTCGGCGGTGCGCTTGCGCACCGACTTCACGGGGACGCGCGTCTGGCGGCCGTCGGGCGAGACGGTGCCGCTCGCGAGCCACGGCTTGTCGTCGCCGGGGTACGTCGCGAGCGTGCGCGCCTCGGCCTGCGCGGCGTGCGCGAGGACGTCCTCGCGCGTGACGATCCCGCCCGGGCCGGTCGGCGTCACGGAGTCGAGGTCGACGCCGAGCTCGCGGGCGAGCTTGCGCACCGGGGGCTTGGCGAGCGCGTGGGCCGACGCCCGCGACGCGCCGCCCGTGGTCGGC
>NZ_JAAXOY010000662.1 GCF_012396155.1 Cellulomonas septica
CCGCCCCACCACGACCGACCCCGCCCGACTGGAGGACCTCGCATGAGCCCCACCCCCGAGGCCCTCGCCGCCGCGCGCGGCGCCCTGGCCCAGCAGACGATCGAGCTGCCCTCGTGGGCGTTCGGCAACTCCGGCACGCGGTTCAAGGTGTTCGCCCAGCAGGGCGTCCCGCGCGACCCGTTCGAGAAGATCGCCGACGCCGCCCAGGTGCACCGGTACACGGGCGTCGCGCCGCGCGTCAGCCTGCACATCCCGTGGGACCTCGTCGACGACTACGACGCGCTCGCGCGGCACGCGAAGGACCTCGGCGTGACGATCGGCGCGATCAACTCGAACCTGTTCCAGGACGACGACTACATGCTCGGCTCGCTCACGCACCCCGACGCCCGGGTGCGCGCCAAGGCCGTGCAGCACCACCTGCAGTGCATCGACGTCATGCGCGCGACGGGGTCGCAGGACCTCAAGCTCTGGCTGCCCGACGGCCTCAACTACCCGGGCCAGGACTCGATCCGCGCGCGGCAGGACCGGCTCGCCGAGGGGCTGCAGGAGATCTACGCGGCGCTCGACCCGCAGCACCGGCTGATCCTCGAGTACAAGTTCTTCGAGCCCGCGTTCTACTCGATGGACATCCCCGACTGGGGCACGTCGCTGCTGCACTGCCTCGCGCTCGGCGACCGGGCGATGGTCGTGCTCGACACCGGGCACCACGCGCCGGGCACGAACATCGAGTTCATCGTCGCGCAGCTGCTGCGCGCCGGGCGGCTCGGGGCGTTCGACTTCAACAGCCGGTTCTACGCCGACGACGACCTCATGGTGGGCGCCGCGGACCCCTTCCAGCTGTTCCGGATCATGCACGAGATCGTGCAGGCCGGGGCCCTCGCGCCCGACAGCGGCGTCATCTTCATGCTCGACCAGTGCCACAACATCGAGCCGAAGATCCCGGGCCAGATCCGGTCCGTCATGAACGTGCAGGAGGCGACGGCCAAGGCGCTGCTCGTCGACCGCTCCGCGCTGACGGACGCCCAGCTCGCGGGCGACGTGCTCGGCGCGAACGGCGTCCTCATGGACGCGTACAACACCGACGTGCGGCCGCTGCTCGCCGAGCTGCGCGCCGAGCAGGGCCTCGACCCTGAGCCCCTGGCCGCGTACGCGCGGTCCGGGTACGCCGAGACGATCGTCGCCGAGCGTGTCGGTGGCACGCAGGCCGGATGGGGAGCCTGACCGATGACCGAGAACACGGCCGCGGCCGACCTGATCGCCCGCTCCAACCGCCTGGGATCCGACCCGCGCGTCACCAACTACGCGGGCGGCAACACGTCCGCCAAGGGGGTCGCGACCGACCCCGTCACCGGCCAGGACGTCGAGCTGCTCTGGGTCAAGGGCTCGGGCGGCGACCTCGGCACGCTGACCGCGAAGAACCTCGCCGTCCTGCGGCTGGACCGGCTGCGAGCCCTCGTCGACGTGTACCCCGGCGTCGACCGCGAGGACGAGATGGTCGCCGCGTTCGACTACTGCCTGCACGGCAAGGGCGGCGCCGCGCCGTCGATCGACACCGCGATGCACGGGCTCGTCGACGCCGCGCACGTCGACCACCTGCACCCCGACTCGGGCATCGCGATCGCGACGGCGGCCGACGGCGAGGAGCTCACGCACGAGATCTTCGGCGACTCCGTCGTGTGGGTGCCGTGGCGCCGGCCCGGGTTCCAGCTCGGCCTCGACATCGCGGAGATCAAGGAGAAGAACCCGCAGGCCATCGGCTGCGTCCTCGGCGGGCACGGCATCACCGCGTGGGGCGACACCTCGGCGGAGGCCGAGCAGCGGTCGCTCGAGATCATCCGGTCCGCCGAGGCCTACATCGAGGAGCGCACGCGCGCGCTCGCCGCCGACGGCGGGCACCCGTTCGGCGCCGTCGTGCCGGGCTTCGAGGCGCTCGATCCCGCGGCCCGACGCCAGCGCGACGAG
>NZ_JAAXOY010000663.1 GCF_012396155.1 Cellulomonas septica
CTCGCCGTCGGTCGTCCAGCGCGCGTACACGCACGTCGCGATGTCCGCGAGGTCCAGCCCGCGCACGACGCCGTCGATCCGGTCCAGGACGGCGCCCGGCGCCGAGCCCTCCCACGCGTACGACCGGAGCAGCGACCGCAGCTGGCCCATCGCGGCGGCCGCCCGCAGGTCGTGCCCGACGACGTCGCCGACGGCGAGGCCGACGGTCCCGCCCGCGAGGGGCAGCACGTCGAACCAGTCGCCACCGACCTCCGCGAGACGGCTCGACGGCAGGTACGACGCGGCCACGTCGAGCCCGGGCACGCGCGGGATCTCCGGGAGCAGGCTGTGCTGGAGCGTGAGGGCCGCGCTGCGCTGCGCGAGGAACAGGCGCACATTCTCGAGCGCGAGGCCCGCGCGGCGGCCCAGGTGGGCGGCGGTCAGGACGGTGTCCGGCGTGAAGCCGTCCGTCTTCTCGTGCACCAGGCACAGCACGCCGAGCACGCGCTCGCGGGCGCGCAGCGGCACGACCATGGCACTGCCGAGCCCGAGGCGCTGCAGGAGCGCCAGCTGGGCGGGGGTCGTCCGGCCCGGGAGCGAGGCGACGTCGACGGGGAACGGCTCCGCGACGTAGCCGGGCGGGCTCGCGAGGGCCCCGAGCGTGCGGGGCGAGCGCTGGAGCCAGCTCACGTCCTGCGCACCGAGGCTGTCGGCGAGCGCGACGTCCGCGGCGCTGCCCGCGACGACGTGCACGTGCTCGAACCGGCCGCGCTCGTCGGTGACGGCGACGAAGCCCCAGGTCGCGAGCGGCGGGATCGCGACGTCGGCCAGCGCGTCGACCGCGTCGTTGTAGTCGAGGTGCAGCGCGAGCTCGTCGCTCACGCGGGCGAGCAGGTCGAGGCGGGCCGCGGACCGGTCGTCGCCCAGGCCGGCCTGCTCGGCCTCGACCCGCGCGGTGACGTCGGTCTGCACGGCGACGCGCCGCACCACGGCACCCGTGCTGTCGTGCACCGGCATGATGACGAGCTGGTTCCAGAACGGCGTGCCGTCGCGCCGGTAGTTGAGGAGCAGCGCCCCGGCGGTGCGACCCTCGTCGATCGCGGTCCGGAGCTCGCCGAGCGCGCCCGGGTCGGTGCCCGTGCCCTGCAGGAACCGGCAGTTGCGCCCCAGCACCTCGGACGCGGGGTGCCCGGTGAGCTTCTCGAACGCGGGGTTGACCCAGATCAGCGGGTCGTCGGGCTGCGTCGGGTCGCTGATGCACGCCGCGACCTCGCCGTCGACGAGCGCGAGGCGCAGGGCCTCCTCGGGGGTCAGGTCGATCACGAGCCCGTCACCTCCCGGGACGTCGGAGCGGCGGCCGGACGGTCGGGACCCGGTGCGGGGTCGTCCGTCCGACCGGTGCGGCCGACGACGCGCGTCGTCGCGGCGCCGTAGAGCAGAGCGCCCGCAACGTACCCGACGGCGAGGACGACGAACAGACCGCGCGACCAGCCGGTGTCCGGCAGGGTCACCGCGCCGAGCGCGGCGGCGCCCACGAACGCGGCGTTGTAGAGGACGTCGTAGAGCGCGAACGCGCGTCCGCGGAACGCGTCGTCGGTGTCCCGCTGGACGATCGTGTCGACCGCGATCTTCGCGCCCTGCGCGGCGAGCCCCAGCGCGGCCGCGCCGACGAGCACGGCGGGCCGGGCGACGGTCACCGCGAGCAGGCCCTGGCTCAGCGCCGCGAGCCCGAGGCACAGCACGATCCACGTGTGCGGGCCGGTGCGCGGCGACAGCACGGGTGTGAGGACGACGGCGAGCGCGAAGCCGACCGCGGACGCCCCCAGCACGGTGGCGAACGTCGCGAGGCCCGCGCCCGCGTCGTCGTGCAGAACGTGCCGGACCCGGAGACGGCGCTGCGCACGCGCCTGGTGAAGGACGACGTGCCCGACGTGCTCACGCTCAACGGCAACGGCACCTTCGGCGAGTTCGCGTCGGCCGGC
>NZ_JAAXOY010000664.1 GCF_012396155.1 Cellulomonas septica
CACGGGCGGGTCGAGGGCCGCGCCCCGCGAGCTACAGCCCGAGCACCGAGCGGACGTCCGCGGCGACCGCGTCCAGGCGTTCGCGGGCCGCACGCCGTGCGTGGCCCACGGCCTCGTGGTCCGCGTCCGCGGGGACGGGCTCGACGACCTCGAGGTAGCACTTCACCTTGGGCTCGGTGCCGCTGGGGCGCACGACGACGCGCGTCCCGTCGGACGTGAAGAGCCGCAGGCCCTCGGTCGGGGGCAGCCCGTCGCGGTCGTCGTCGGTGCCGGCGGCGAGGTCCACGACCGACGTCACGTGCACCCCGGCGATGCGCTGCGGCGGTGCCTCGCGCAGCCGCTGCACGGTCGCGGCGATGTCCGCGAGGTCCGCGAACCGCGCCGACACCTGGTCGGTGAGGTGCAGGCCGTGCGTGCGCGCGAGGTCGTCGAGCGCGTCGACGAGCGTGCGGCCCTGCGCCTTGAGCGACGCCGCGAGCCCGGCGACGGTGAGCGCGGCCGAGATGCCGTCCTTGTCGCGCACGTGCAGCGGGTCGACGCAGTAGCCGAGCGCCTCCTCGTAGCCGAACACGAGCCCGGCGACGCGCGAGATCCACTTGAACCCCGTGAGGGTCTGCGCGTGCCGCAGCCCGGCGCTCGTGGCGATCTCGCCGAGCAGGCGCGACGACACGATCGAGCTCGCGAGGACGGCGTGGTCGGTGCCCGCGGCGGCGGCACGACGCGCGGCGAGGTCGCCGAGGAGCGCGCCCGTCTCGTCGCCGTGCAGCATGCGCCAGCCCTCGGCGCCCGCGGTGTCGGGACCGCGGTAGGAACGGGTGCGCAGGTCCTGCACCGTGACGGCACAGCGGTCGGCGTCGGGGTCGAGCGCGAGCACGAGGTCGGCGTTCTCGTCGCCCGCCATGCCGACGGCCAGGTCGATCGCGCCGGGCTCCTCGGGGTTCGGGAACGCGACGGACGGGAAGTCGGGGTCCGGGAACTCCTGCTCGGGCACGAGCAGCACGTCGGTGAACCCGGCGGCGGCGAGCACGCGCTGCGCGACCTTCCCGCCGACGCCGTGCAGCGGCGTGAGCACGACGCGCAGCTTCTTGGCCGCGGCGCGGGCCTCGGGGGAGCGGTCGGCAAGACCCACGACCGCGCCGACGTAGGCGTCGAGCACCTCGGGCCCGAGCACGGTCCAGCCGTGGTCGGCACGCGGCACCGACGCGACCGACGGGACGCGCGCGATCTCGGCGGCGATCGCCGTGTCGGTGGGCGGGACGATCTGCGCGCCCTGCCCGCCGTCGGTGACGACGCGACCGCCCAGGTAGACCTTGTAGCCGTTGTCCTGCGGCGGGTTGTGCGACGCGGTGACCATGATCCCGGCGTCGGCGTCGAGGTGGCGCACCGCGAACGCGAGCACGGGCGTCGGGAGCTCCTCGGGGAGCAGCAGGACCTCGATGCCGACTGCGGTGAGCACGCCTGCGGTGTCGAGCGCGAACTGCCGCGAGTTGTGGCGCGCGTCGTAGCCGACGACCACGCGCGGCGGCGGGGTCACGCCGTCGAGCTCGCCGATCAGGAAGTCCGCGATGCCCGACGCGGCGCGGATGACGACCGCACGGTTCATCCGGTGCGGACCGCCCGCGAGGCGTCCGCGGAGACCGGCCGTGCCGAACTGCAGCAGGCCCTGGAAGCGGTCGGCGAGCTCGTTGCGCGCCAGGCGTCGGGCGTCGAGCGCCTGCCGCTGCGTCGGGTCGGGCTCCTGCCCCGGCGCGAGCCCCACGGGCCCGGTGCGGGCCGTCGTCAGCAGGTCGCGCAGCTCCTGCGCCGTCCGCGGGTCAGGGTCGTCGTCGATCCACGCCTGCACCTGCGCCTCGAGGTCCGCCCACACCACGTCGCCGGTCATGGGGCCAACGTACTGAAAGCGCCGCGGAAGGTCCCGCCGAAGGTCCC
>NZ_JAAXOY010000665.1 GCF_012396155.1 Cellulomonas septica
GACCCCGACCCCGACCCCGACCCCGACACCCACACCCACGCCCACGCCCACGCCGACGTCCGCGTACCGCGGGACGGTGAGCCCGCTGACGCCCGACGTCGTCGCCCGCATGTCCGCGTCGTGGCGGCCGGGGTGCCCGGTGCCGCTCGAGGACCTGCGGTACGTCACCGTCACGCACCACGGGTTCGAGGGGCAGGTGCTCCAGGGCGAGCTCGTCGTGCACGCCGACGTCGCCGACGGGATCGTCGAGGTGTTCCGGGCGCTGTTCGACGCGGGCTACCCGGTCCGGTCGATGCGGCTCGTGGACGACTTCGGCGCCGACGACGACGCGTCGATGGCGGCGGACAACACGTCGGCCTTCAACTGCCGCGCGATCACCGGCGGCACGGCGTGGTCGGAGCACGCCTACGGCAAGGCGATCGACGTGAACCCGGTCGAGAACCCCTACGTGGTCGGCCGGCACGTCGCGCCGCCCGCGGGCCGTGCGTACGCGTCCCGCACGCCGGCGCCGGGCGTGATCCTGGCCGACGACGCCGTCGTCCGGGCGTTCGCGGCGGTGGGCTGGCGGTGGGGCGGCTACTGGGACTCGCCGGTCGACTACCAGCACTTCTCCGTCTCGGGCCGCTGATCCCCGCCGTCGCCCGACCGGCCGACCGTGCGCGGACGCCGCGTCAGCGGTCGCGGTGCACCACGGGGGCGACGGCCTCGACGACCGTGCGGGTCACCCGCCGCGCGTCGCGCGTGGCGGCGGTGCCGACGAGCACCCCGAGCGCGATGGAGAAGAGCGCGAGGACCGTGTCGACGAGGTCCGCGATGCCGAACGAGTAGCCGGTGGCGATCTCGGAGACGCCCCGGAACCCGAGCGCACCTGGCACGAGCAGCCAGAACGCGGGGAGCATCGTGACGACCGCGGGCGGACCGGTCCGGGCGCGCTGGATCGCCTGCGAGACCGGCACGACCACGAGCCCGCCGACGAAGCCCGACAGCTGCGGGTCGAGGACGAGGCCGCCCACGGCCTGCGCGGTGTAGGCCGCGTAGAGCGCGAGCAGCAGCCACCAGAACGTGCCGCGCGGCGGTGACGAGAAGAACCGGTGCCCGACGGCGACGCACAGCACGCCGAGCCACGGCGTCCACGCCCCGAGCGGGTCGAGCCGCGTCTCGGTCGCGAACGGGCCCGCGACGTTCACCGCGGCGACGACGCCGAACGCGAGCAGCAGCAGCTGTGCGCCGCCGAACACGAAGCGGCTCGCGCCCGCGACGACCTGGTTCGACGTCAGCTCGATCGCGGCGACGGTGAGCACGGCCCCGGGCAGGAAGCTCACGAGCGGGGGCGCGAGGATCCGCACCGGGTCGCCGCCGAGCGCGGGCGACACGAGCGTGATGGTGACGACCGTGACGAGGAACGACGCGGCGACCGGCAGGGCTGCGCCCAGCGTGGGCCAGCGCCCGCCGAGCAGCCGCAGGACCCCGACGACCGCGCCGAGCGCGAGGAACACCGGCAGCGTCGCGGCGCTCGGGTAGAGGATCAGGCCGAACCCAACGGTGAGCAGCGCGTGGCCGAGCACGACGAGCAGGGGACCGAACCGCGCGGGCGTGGCCAGGATCTCGCGCAGCCGTGCGCGGGCTCCGGCGAGGTCGGCGTCGCCGCGCACGAGGTCGCGCACGAGCCGGTCCACGTCGCCGATCTGGTGCAGGGGCAGCGTGCCGCTCGCACCCGGGCCGGTGAAGTCGCTCAACGTCCCGCGGGTCGTCTCGACCTGCACGAACACGCCCGTCGGCAGCACGATCGTGCGCACGTGGTCGGCGCCGTAGGCGGCCGCGACCTCGGCGATCTGGCGCTCGGTGTCGACGACCGACTGCCCCGACGACAGCAGCGCGGCCCCCAGCTCGCGCAGCAGCGGGACGAGGTCGGGCGGCACCTCGGGCGGCTCGACGGGCTCGGGCGGTGCGG
>NZ_JAAXOY010000666.1 GCF_012396155.1 Cellulomonas septica
GCGTCCTTCCCGACCGCGGACCGGGTGACGACCGTCGCGCGGCCGTCCGACCGCAGGTGCCGTCCCGCGTCGGGCTCGTCCACGTCGGCCCAGGGGCCCGTGGTGGACCACGCGCGCGACAGGCCGTCGACGAAGGTCGTGGCCGTGCGGCCGTCGGTGACCGGCGCGCGCTGCTCGTCGTCGGACGCCCACGCGCCGCCGCGCACCGTCGGCCAGCCGTCGACCCAGTCGAGCCGATCCAGGAGCATCGGCCGCTCGTTGATGCCGTCCGTGCCGTCGAGGTACGGGTCGTCGCGGTCGATCGCGTGGTACGCGAGCCAGTCCTGGCCGGCGAGGTCGGTGACGACCGCGTTGTGCCCGGTCCCGACCCACCGGTTCCCGTTCGGCGCGACCACGGGCGTCCCACCGGCGCGGGACTGCAGCAGCGGCACACCCTCGCGGTCGACGTACGGCCCCGCGAGGTCGCGCGACCGGCCGACGTGCACGCTGTACCCGGTCGTCGGCCCGGCGCAGCAGTTCGCGGACGACGCGAACAGGTACCACCAGCCGTCACGCTGGACGACGTACGCGCCCTCGTACTTGTTGTCGATCGCCACCTGCACCGGCTCGCCCACCGCCTGCGTGCCGTCGGCCGACAGCGGCACCGTCCAGATCCCGCCGTAGTACGAGCCGTAGAACAGGTGCTCCGTGCCGTCCGGCGCGACGACGTGCGACGGGTCGAACGTCCACAGGAAGTCGCCCGCTCCCCCGGCGCCGTGCCGCGGCGCGACCACGGGCTCGGCCGTGGGCGTCCAGGGGCCGGTCGGCGTCGGCGCGGTGGCGACCCCGATCGCGCTGTCGTTCGGCTCGTCGGTCACGGTCGTCTCGGTCACGACGTAGTACATGCGGTACTGCCCGTCGACGTACCGGACGTCGGGCGCCCACAGCGCCGCGCCCCGGCTGGTGTCCGCCCACGCGGGCAGCGCGTCCTCGGTGAACGCGTCGCCCACGTACTCCCAGGACACCAGGTCCGTCGAGCGCGCGGTCGGGATCAGGTGCCGGACGCCCTCGCCCTCCCGGAGCGGGTCGGTCGTGCCGTACGCGTACCACCAGCCGTCCTTGCCGCGGAGCACCGCCGGGTCGGCGAACGTGTCGGCGAACCCGGCGCTCACGGGGTTGCGGTACGTCGACGCGTGCCCCGCCGCGCCGTCGTGGTCGGCTGCTGCACCGGTGGCCGGCACCGCCGCCGCGGCGGTCAGCACGAGCGCGAGGGCGGTGGTCACGGTGAGCGAGGCGGAGGGGCGCACGGGGTCCTGCCGATCGTCGTCGATGGGCTGGGCATCCGTTCTACCCCGGGCCTGCCGACCCGGCGACCGGGACCGCCGGACGCGCGCCCGGCGCGGTGTCTCGAGATGCGTGGCCGCCGGACCTGGCCGACGGTAGGACCGCGGTGCAGACCACGCCGCGTCCCCCGGGCGCGGCGTGCGCCCGGGGTGTCCACCGACGAGGAGGAACCCATGACTCGCACGGTCTCCGAATTCATGACGCCGCACCCGACGGTCGTCGAGGTCACGGACACGCTGCACGCGGTCGCCCAGACCATGGCGACGCAGGACGTCGGGTCGCTCGTCGTCGCGGAGGACGGCGCCGTCGTCGGCATCGTCACCGACCGCGACCTCGTGGTCCGCGGCTTCGCCCAGGGCATCGGCCTCGACGCACCCGTCGGGCAGCTCGCGACGGGCGACGTGGTCACGGTCGGCCCCGACGACGACGTCGACGAGGTCGTCCGCCTCATGCGCGAGCGCGCCGTCCGGCGCGTGCCCGTGGTCGACGGCGACCAGGCCGTCGGCATCGTGAGCATCGGCGACCTCGCGGTCGACCTCGACCCGGACTCGGCCCTCGCCGACATCTCGGAGGCCCCGTCGAACGACTGACCGGCGCCTCGTCGGCCGCGGCGCGCGGCGGGACGGG
>NZ_JAAXOY010000667.1 GCF_012396155.1 Cellulomonas septica
CGATCTCTCGAGCCGGGCGACCTGATCCGCGGCCGGCGCCACGCGGGCGACGGTGTCGCACGGCAGGAGGCGCAGCGTGAGCTTGTTCGACGCGTGCAGGACGACGGCCTCGTCGACTGCGAGGCCCAGGGAGGCGGCGATCGCCGTGGCCGCCGCCGTCGCGCGTCGGCGGTCGTGCTCGTCCACGGTGCTCCTCCTCCCGGGCGCGGCGCGTCGTCGGGTCAGGCCTGCGGCTCGCGTCCCGGCGGCTGGCTCGGCGGGGTCGGTTCGGCGACGGGGACCAGCGGGCGCGTGACGGTCGGCGCGTCGGCGCTGACCGTGACCTCCTCGTCGATGCCGTCGGTGACGTGCCGCAGTGTCACACGCGCGCCGTCGACCAGGCGGTAGGTCACCTCGTCGCGACGGGCGTCGACCTCGAGCCGCGAGCCGTCCACCTGGACGCGGAACAGCAGCCGTGACAGGTGCGGCGGGAGCCGCGGCGCGAGGCGCACGCGGTCGTGGTCGAGGCGCAGGCCGCCGAAGCCGTGCACGAGCGCGTTCCACGCGCCGGCCATCGACGCGACGTGCACGCCGTCCTGCGTCTCGCGCCGCAGGTCGCGCACGTCGATGAGCGCGCACTCGCGCGTGTAGGCGTGCGCGAGCGTGAGGTGCCCGAGCTCGGCGGCGACGACGGCCTGGACGCTCGCGGACAGCGACGAGTCGCGCACGGTGAGCGGCTCGTAGTACGCGAAGTCGCGGCGCTTCTGCTCCACGGAGAACCGCTCGTGGTCGACCGCGAGCGCCACGACGAGGTCGGCCTGCTTGACGAGCTGGTGCCGGTAGAGCTCGGTGTAGTGCACGTGCGACTCGAACGGCGTCCACCCGTCGGGGCTGCGCGACCAGTCCCACCGCGGGTGCCGCGTGAAGCCGGCGGACTGCTCGGTGACGCCGAGGTCCTCGGCGTACGGGATGACGACGGACTCCGCGGCGGCGGACCACCGGGTGCGCTCGTCGTCGTCGACGCCGAGGCGGCGGGCCTCGTCGGGCAGCCGGCCCGTGACGCGCGCGGCGGCGGTGAGGGCGCGCGCGACCATGACGTTGGTGAACGTGTTGTCGTCGACGACGGCCGTGTACTCGTCGGGCCCGGTGACGCCGTGCACGTGGAACCGGCCGTCGTCGGCGACGTGACCGCGCGCCATCCAGAACCGCGCGCCGTGCACGAGCAGGTCGACGACGACCTCGCGCTCGAGCGCGTCGTCGCCCGTGGCCGCGACGTGCCGGACGGCGGCCTCGGCGATGTCGGCGGTGACGTGCACGGCCGCGGTGCTCGCGGGCCAGTAGCCCGAGCACTCGGCGCCGGAGATGGTGCGCCACGGGAACGCGGCGCCCGGCAGCCCGAGGACGCGGGCCCGTTCGCGCGCCTCCGGGAGGGTCGCGTGCCGCCAGCGCAGGTGCGCGGCCGCCGCCGACGGGACGAGGTGGTCGAGCACGGGCATGACGAAGCCCTCGGCGTCCCAGAAGGTATGCCCCTCGTAGCCGGTGCCCGTGAGGCCCTTGGCGCGCAGGCCGGTCCCCTCGATGCACGCGGCCGCCTGCACGGTGTGCAGCACCGCGAGCCGGACGGCCTGCTGGAGCTCGTCGTCGCCCTCGACGACCACGTCGCCCCGGTCCCACACCTCGTCGAGGTAGGCGCGCTGCTCGGCCTCGAGCGCGTCGTGCCCCGCGTCCGCTGCGGCGTCCAGGACGTCGCGCGCGTCCGCGAGCAGCTGCTCGACGGGTCGGCGTCCGCACACGTAGGCGGCGTGCGTCGTGACGCGCACCCACCCGCCGTCGTCGAGGTCGGCCTCGAGCCATCGGCCGTGCGGGCCGTCGGCCCACGCCGGCGCGACGCCCGGCGACGACGAGGTGTCGTGCCGGGTCGCGAGCACGACACCGACCC
>NZ_JAAXOY010000668.1 GCF_012396155.1 Cellulomonas septica
GACGACCGCTGCGGGCGTAGGTACGGGGCGAGGCGCTGGTCGAGCCGGATCCGCCCCTGCGCGACGCCGCGCGCGCCGCCCGCCGGCCCGCCGGTACCACCGACCCCGCTGAGACCTCCACCGGTCAGGAGACCACCCGATGAAGTCCCGGTCCATCGCGCCCATGGCGGTGCCCGCCGGCGTCGTCGGCATCGTGCTGCTGCTCGTCGTGCCGCTGCCCGCCGCGCTGCTCGACGTGCTCATCGCCGTCAACATCACCGCGTCGCTCGTCATCCTGCTGACGTCGATGTACGTCAAGCGCCCGCTCGACTTCTCGGTGTTCCCGTCGCTGATCCTCGTGTTCACGCTGTTCCGCCTCGGCCTCAACGTCGCGTCGACGCGGCTCGTGCTGCGCGACGGCTACGCGGGCCAGGTCATCGAGGCGTTCGGTCACTTCGTGATCGGCGGGTCGCTCGTCATCGGCCTCGTGATCTTCCTGATCCTCGTCGTCATCCAGTTCGCGGTCATCACGAACGGTGCGGGCCGTGTCGCCGAGGTCGGCGCGCGGTTCACGCTCGACGCGATGCCCGGCAAGCAGATGGCCATCGACGCCGACCTGAACTCGGGCCTCATCGACGAGGACGAGGCGCGCCGCCGCCGCGCCGACGTGGCCGCCGAGGCCGACTTCTACGGCGCCATGGACGGTGGCTCGAAGTTCGTCAAGGGCGACGCGATCGCGGGCATCGTCATCACCGTCATCAACCTGGTCGGCGGCTTCGTCATCGGCATGGTGCAGATGGGCATGTCCGCGGGGGACGCGCTGCAGCGGTTCAGCCTGCTGACCATCGGCGACGGCCTCGTCACGCAGATCCCCGCGCTGCTGCTGTCCGTGTCCACCGGCATCGTCGTCACCCGCGCGACGGCCGAGGGCGACATGGGCACGGCCGCCGCCAAGCAGCTCGGCCAGTCGCGCACCGCGCTGCTCATCGCGGGCAGCGGCGCGATCGCGCTCGCGCTCCTGCCGGGCATGCCGAAGCTGCCGTTCATGCTCGTCGGCGCGACGCTCCTGCTCGTCGCGCAGCGGGTCAAGGCGCGCGAGACCCGCGAGGCCGCCGCGGCGCTCACCAAGCCCGCCGCGTCCGTGACCGCACCGCCCGCGGACACCCCCGAGCAGCTCATCGAGGACATGCGCGTGCACACGCTCGAGATCCTGCTCGCACCCGACCTCGTCGACCTCGTCGGCTCCGGCCCCGACCAGGACCTGCTCGCGCGCGTGCGCGGCCTGCGCCGCAAGACCGCGATGGAGCTCGGCATCGTCGTGCCGCCCGTGCGGACCCGGGACTCCGTCGACCTGCCGCGGGCCACCTACGTCGTGAAGATCGCCGGCGTCGAGGTCGGCCGCGGTCAGGCGCCCGCGGGGTCGATGCTCGCGCTCGGCGACGACCTCGGCGCGCTGCCCGGGACGGTCGTGCACGAGCCCGTGTTCGGCCTGCCCGGCAAGTGGGTGCCGTCCGAGCTGCGGCACGCCGCCGAGATGTCCGGCGCGACCGTCGTCGACCGGGTGTCCGTGCTCATCACGCACCTCGGCGCGCTCATCACGCAGAACGCCGCCCGCCTGCTCGGTCGCGAGGACGTCCGCGTCCTCACCGAGTCGGTCAAGAAGGTCAACCCGTCGGTCGTCGAGGAGCTCGTCCCGTCGCTGCTGTCGCTCGGCGAGGTGCAGCGCGTGCTGCAGGGCCTGCTCACCGAGGAGGTCCCGATCCGCGACCTCGGCCGCATCTACGAGGCGCTCGCGCTGCGCGCCAAGCTGTCGACCGACCCCGAGGGGCTCATCGAGGCCGCGCGCGCCGCGCTCGGCCCCGCGCTCGCCGCGCAGCACGCGCAGGACGGCACGCTGCGCGTCCTCACGCTCGACCCCGGCCTCGAGCAGCAGCTCGTGGAGTCGCTGCGGCCGGGCGACGG
>NZ_JAAXOY010000669.1 GCF_012396155.1 Cellulomonas septica
GACCTCGGCCCGCGCACCCCGGCGAGGATGCGCGGCGGCTGGGCGGGCGGCGACTCGAGCTGCACGCCGTCGAGGTGCACGTACCGGCCGTCGGCGTCGACGCGCTCGCCGTGCACGATCGCGCGCACCGCCCGCAGGTGCTCCTCGAGCATCGTGAGCGGGCTTGCGGGCCACGCGCCGACCTGCCGCATCCACGCGGGCATGCCGTGCCCGATGCCGACGTCGACGCGGCCCGGGAACAGCTCGGCGAGCGTCGCGGCCTCCATCGCCGTGAACGCGGCGTCCCGCACCGCGGCGGGCAGGATGCCGACGCCGACCCGGATCCGCTCGGTCCACGCGAGCACGGCGGCGGCCTGCGCGACCCCGCCGCGGAAGAAGCAGTCCTCGACGACCCAGATCTCGTCGAAGCCGAGCTCCTCGGCACGGCGGGCGAACTCCCGCACGCGTCCGACGGGCAGGTCTCGGGGCAGCAGCACGCTGGTCGCGCGGTCGGTCATCGTCGTCCTCCTCGTGGCGCACCCGCCCACGTCCGGGCGGGACGACGACCGCGTCAGCGCGCGGCGGCCTCGAGGAAGCGCTCGAGCAGCGGGCCCGCGGTCGTCGAACCGTAGTCTCCGACATCCACGAAGACGGCGACCGCCAGGTCGCCCTGGATCGCGATCATCCACACGTGGTTCTGGAGGTTCGCCGCGTCGCCGAACTGCGCCGTGCCGGACTTCGCCATGACCTCGCCACCGGGCGTGTCCTGCAGGAACGACCCGCCGCCCTCGGTGACGACCGCGCGCATCAGCGTCCGGAGCGCGTCCGCCTCGCCGGTGGTCAGCGGGACGTGCGGCCGCGACGTGGCGGTCGCGGGCGTCGGGGTCGGCCCGTCCGAGGCACCCGCGGTCGCGTCGTCGTCGGTCGCGGGGGTGGCGGCGTCGGTGTCGACGACGAGCCGCGGCGTGACCGTCGCCCCTGCCGCGACCGACGCGGCGACCGTCGCCATGCCGAGCGGCGACGCCAGCACGCGCCCCTGCCCGATCATCGACGCGGCGTGGTCCGTGCCGTCGGAGTCCGACGGGACCGCACCGAGGAACGCCGCGAACCCGAGGTTCGCCTCCGGCACGAGGCCCAGCGATCCCGCGGCGTCGACCAGCGCCGACTGCTGCGCCTTGTCGCGCGCCGAGATGAAGGCCGTGTTGCACGACTGCGCGAACGCCGTGCGCAGCGGGACCTCGCCCAGCGCGCTCGACGGGTAGTCCGGGAAGTTCGAGAACGAGCGGCCGTCGACGCTCGTCGTCGGCGGGCACGACACCGTCGAGTCCGCGGTCAGGCCCGACCGCAGCAGCGCGAGCGCGCTCGCGACCTTGAACGTCGACCCCGGCGCGTACTGCCCGAGCGTCGCGGTCGACATGCCCTCGCCGCCGGGGCCGCTCGCGGCGGCGACGACGTCGCCCGTCGACGGGCGGATCGCGACGATCGCGCTCGCCGGCACGACGCCCTCGAGGATCGTCTCGGCCTCCGCCTGCACGTCCGGGTCGATCGTCGTGCGCAGGTCGGTGCCGGGCGTCGGCTCCTTGACGAACAGCTGCCGCACCGCGACGCCGTCGGCCGGCGCGGCCTCGATCGTGAGGCCCGGGCGGCCGCGCAGCAGCGCGTCGTACTGGCGCTGCAGGCCCGACAGGCCCGTGAGGTCGCCCGCGGCGATCGCACCCTCCGACTTCTCGACGATCTCCGCGGTCGCCGACCCGACGGTGCCGAGGATCGGCCGCGCGAACCGGCGGGACGGGGCCAGCGGGATCGTGTCCGCGACGGCGCGCACCCCGGGCGTCGCGACCAGCGCGTCGACGTCGTACTGCGGGTCGCCGTCGCGGACCACGATGGCCTCGACGAACGCCTTCGGACCGGCCGCCGCGACGCGCTGCACGTAGGCCTCGACGTCGAGCGCGAGCGCCG
>NZ_JAAXOY010000067.1 GCF_012396155.1 Cellulomonas septica
AGGCCGCCGCGCAGCAGGCCGCCGGTGCCGGCCCCGTCGCGCAGGCGCAGCCCGCCGCGCAGCAGGCACAGCTCGACGCGCAGCAGGCGCAGCTCGACGCGCAGCTCGCGGTCGTGGCCGAGCAGCAGGCGACGATCGACGCGGGCCGCGACGAGCTCGAGGCCTCCGAGCCGCAGCTCGAGGCGGGCTCGACCCTGCTCGACATGGCGTCCGAGATCCGTCTGGTCTCGTCCGACGGCAGCGCCGTCGTGGTCCCGGTGTCGTTCACCGAGGCGTCCATGAACCTGGCCGACGACACCAAGGAGGGGCTGCTCGCCGCGTTCGACGAGCCGATCGACGGCGTGCAGGTCGACTACTCGTCCGAGATCTCCGGTGGCGTGCCCGAGCTCCTCGGCGTCGGCGAGGTCATCGGCGTCGTCGTCGCGGGCGTCGTGCTCGTCGTCATGCTCGGCACGTTCCTCGCCGCGGGCCTGCCGATCCTCCAGGCGCTGCTCGGCGTCGGCATCGGCGCGCTCGGCGCGATGTCCCTGTCGGGCGTCGTCGACATGGTGTCGGTGACCCCGATCCTCGGCGTCATGCTCGGCCTCGCCGTCGGCATCGACTACGCGCTGTTCATCGTCAACCGGCACCGTCGCCAGCTCAAGCAGGGCTACGACGTGCACGAGTCCATCGGGCTCGCGAACGGCACGTCGGGCAACGCCGTCGTCTTCGCCGGCGCGACCGTGCTCATCGCGCTGCTCGCGCTCAACATCACCGGCATCCCGTTCCTCGGCCTCATGGGCACCGTCGGCGCGTTCTCCGTGCTCGTCGCCGTCCTCATCGCGATCACCATGACGCCCGCGCTGCTGAAGATCCTCGGCACGCGCGTCCTCAACAAGAAGGAGCGGGCCGCGTTCACGGCCGCCGGCGCCGGGACGGGCGACGTCGTCGTGGCCGCACCCACCAAGCCGCTGCGACCCATGACCACGTGGAAGGCCGTCCTGGCCGCCCTCCTCAGCGTCGGGGCGCTCGTCGTCGTCGCGCTGCCGGCGACCGAGCTGCGGCTCGGCCTCCCCGACGGCTCGTCCGAGCCGCACGACTCCACGCAGTACCGCGCCTACTCCACGATCGACGAGCGGTTCGGCGAGGGTCAGAACGGCACGCTCGTCGTCGTCGCGACGCTCCCCGAGGCGCCCGCCGAGGGCCAGGAGACCGTCGAGCAGGCGCGCATCGGCTCGGCGATCTTCGAGCAGGACGACGTCGTCGCCGTCGCGCCCATCGGCTCGTCCGACGACGGCACGACGATCGCGTTCCAGGTCGTGCCCGCCGAGGGCCCGACGAGCGAGTCGACCGAGGAGCTCGTGCACACGCTGCGCGACCTGTCGGTCGACGGCGTCGACTCGATCGGCGTCGCGGGCCAGGCCAGCGGCAACATCGACGTGTCCGACACGCTCGCCGACTCCCTGCCGACCTACCTCGCGGTCGTCGTCGGCCTGTCGCTGCTCATCCTCATCGTCGTGTTCCGGTCGATCTTCGTGCCCGTCGTCGCGACCCTCGGGTTCATCCTGTCCTTCTTCGCCGCGATCGGCGGGGTCGTCGCGATCTACCAGTGGGGCTGGCTGTCCGGCGTCTTCGGCGTCGAGACGCCCGGCCCGGTGCTGAACTTCCTCCCGACCATCCTCGTCGGCATCCTGTTCGGCCTCGCGATGGACTACCAGCTGTTCCTCGGGTCCGGCATGCGCGAGGCGTACGCCCACGGCGCCCCCGCGCGGATCGCCGTCGTGCAGGGCCTGCGGGCCGGGCGGGCCGTCGTCACCGCCGCGGCGATCATCATGATCTCCGTGTTCGGCGGGTTCGTGTTCTCGCACTCGGCGATGATCCGGCCCATCGGGTTCGCCCTCGCCTTCGGCGTGCTCGTCGACGCGTTCGTCGTCCGCATGGTGCTCGTCCCGGCCCTCATGCACCTCGCCGGCGACAAGGCGTGGTGGATCCCGAAGTGGCTCGACCGGATCCTGCCCGACGTCGACGTCGAGGGCGCCGCCCTCGAGCGCCGCCACCCGCACGAGCACGAGACGCACCTCGACCCGGAGCCGTCGGCGACCGCCTGACGACCCCACCGGTCCGCGCCCGGGCCGTCGGCACCCCCGACGGACCCGGGCGCCGCCGTCTGCGGCCCAGCACCTCCGTCCACGTCACCCCTCCTCGCCCGCGTCCTTTCGCTCCCTCCTCGACCCGGCCGAACGCAACGTCGCGTGCGCTTCGAGGGCCTCAGACGTGCCTGATGGTGCGTTCGGCGTGTCGCCGAGACGGCGTCGACCGTCGGCGCCTGATGGGATGGGCGCGTGAGCGAGTGGACCGCCCCCCAGCCATCCGGGCCCGACGACCCGCGTCGGGCGAACACCCCGTACGACCGAGTGCCGCCGCCGCTGCCGCCCGGGCAGGAGGCGCCCGTCACCGGCCCGCCGACGACCGGTGCGGGCGCGTGGTGGTGGGGGCTCGGGCTGCTGCTGTGCGTGCCGATGCTCAGCAACCTGCTGGTCGTCGCGGGTGCGCTCGGCTACCGGGCCGCCGTCCGCAAGACGCTCACGCCCACCGGCCACGAGGTCGTGCGTCGGGCGGTGAACTGGCACCTCAGCCAGCTGCTCTACACGGCCGTGCTGCTGGCGGTGCACGTCGT
Organism: Cellulomonas septica; assembly: GCF_012396155.1. Classification (GTDB taxonomy): domain Bacteria; phylum Actinomycetota; class Actinomycetes; order Actinomycetales; family Cellulomonadaceae; genus Cellulomonas; species Cellulomonas septica. The sequence goes on from NZ_JAAXOY010000067.1 coordinate 2,657, forward strand.
GCTGCTCATGACCTTCGCGAGCGACGAGCCGGTCCCGCTGGCCAGCCCCGTGAGCACCGCGATGGGTCTGCTGGTGCTGCTGGTGATCTACGGGCTGGTGCTGTCGATCGTCTCCGCCAACCGCGCGTCGCGCGGCGATCTGACCCGGACCGTCGGCGCGATCCCGTTCGTGCGCTCCTGAACCGCCGCTGACGGGACACCGCCCTCACCGGGTGCGCTCCGGTCGGCCACCGCGCACGCTGGACGACGGGAGTGGTGCGCGTGGAGTGGTTCGACGCCGAGGGCTACACCGTGGCGCGCGAGGCCGTACAGCGCGGGGTCGCCGCCGTGTACGTCGTCGCGTTCGTCGCGGTCCTGCGCCAGTTCCGGCCGCTGCTCGGCGAGCACGGGCTGCTGCCGGTGCCGTCCTTCGTCGCACGTGTCCCGTGGCGGTCGTCGCCGAGCCTGCTGCGCCGGTACTCGGACCGGCGGCTCGTGGTCGTCGGCTGGGTCGGTCTGGTCGTCGCGCTGACGCTCGTCGTCGGGCTGCCCCAGGCCGGGCCGTGGTGGGTCCCGACGGTCGCGTTCCTCGTCCTGTGGGTGCTCTACCTGTCGGTCGTCAACGTCGGGCAGATCTTCTACGGGTTCGGGTGGGAGTCGCTGCTGCTCGAGGCCGGGTTCCTCGTCGCGTTCCTCGGGTCCGACGACGTCGCGCCGCCGATCACGGTGCTCGTCCTGCTGTGGTGGCTCGTCTTCCGGCTGGAGCTCGGCGCCGGGCTCATCAAGTGGCGCGGCGACCCCGCGTGGCGCGACCTGACGGCGCTCTACTACCACCACGAGACGCAGCCGATGCCCGGCCCGCTCAGCCGCCTGTTCCACCTGCTCCCCCGCCCGCTGCACCGCGTCGAGGTCGCCGCCAACCACGTCGCACAACTCGTCGTGCCGTGGTTCCTGCTGGTCCCCGGACGCGTCGCGGCGGTCGCGGCGGCGGTCGTCGTCGTCACCCAGCTCTGGCTCGTGCTGTCCGGCAACTTCGCGTGGCTCAACTGGCTGACGATCGTGCTGGCCCTGTCCGCGATCGACGACGCGTCCTGGGCGGCGGCCCTGCGCCCGTTCGGCGTCGACGTGGGTCCGGCAGCCGCGCGCGACGAGCCGGTCGCCTACGTCGTCGTCGCCCTCGCCGTCTCCGCGCTCTGCGTCGTGCTGTCCTGGTGGCCGCTGCGGAACCTCGTCTCGCGGCACCAGCGGATGAACGCGTCGTTCAACGTGTGGCACCTGGTCAACGCCTACGGCGCGTTCGGGACGATCACCCGGCAGCGCACCGAGGTCGCCGTCGAGGGGACGCGCGACGCCGTCCCCGGACCGGACGCGCGCTGGGAGGAGTACGGGTTCCACGGCAAGCCCGGCGACGTCCGACGGCTGCCCCGTCAGTTCGCGCCGTACCACCTGCGGCTCGACTGGGGCATGTGGTTCCTCGCGCTCGGGTCCTCGGCGCAGCTCCGCTGGTTCGTGCCGTTCCTCGTCAAGCTCCTCGAGGCGGACCGCCCGACGCTCCGCCTGCTGCGGCACGACCCGTTCGGCGGCGAGCCGCCGCGCTGGGTCCGCGCCCGCACGTACCGCTACCGGTTCGCCCGCCCCGACGAGCGCCGCGCGACCGGCCAGCGCTGGGTCCGCGAGGACACGGGCGTCATGATCGACGCGCTCGACCTGACGACGCTCGCCCGCCGCCGCTGAAGGGCCTGCTCGACCTCCGCGCGCACGGCACGATGGGCGCACGGACGGTGGGCGGACAGGAGGCGCGGCGACGTGCGAGTGGTGTGGGCGACGATCTTCTTCGACCTGCCCGGGGACCGGTTCTCCGACGGGGTCGCGTTCTGGCAGGCGGTGACCGTGACGCACCTGTCCGCGCCGCGCGGGCCGGGTGGCGAGTTCGCGACGTTGCTGCCGCCCGACGGCGACGCGTTCCTGCGCGTGCAGCGGTTCGACGACGGGCCGCGCGTGCACCTCGACCTGCACGTCGACGACGTGGACGCGGCGGCAGCGGACGCCGTGGGGCTGGGCGCGACCGAGGTGTACCGCGAGGAGCACGTGGTGCTCGCGTCGCCCGGCGGGTTCGTCTTCTGCGTCGTGCCCGACGGTGGCGAGCGACGGCGGCCCGCCCCCGTCGACGGCCCGCGCGGCGGGCGAGCGCGCGTCGACCAGCTCTGCCTCGACATCCCCGGACCCCTGGTCGACCGCGAGCGTGCGTTCTGGTCGGCGCTCACCGGCTGGCCCGTCGCGGGCGACACGTCGCTCGAGCTCGTCCCCCTCGCGCGTCCGGACGGGATGCCCGTGCGGCTGCTGCTCCAGCGGCTCGGCGCGGACGACGGGCGGACGGTCGTGACGGCGCACGTCGACGTCGCGGCGGCAGGTCCCGACCGGGACGACGTCGTCGCGGAGCACGAGGACCTCGGGGCGCAGGTCGTCGCGCGCTTCGACCAGTGGACGGTCATGCGGGACCCCGCGGGTCTGACCTACTGCCTGACCGGCCGCTCCCCCGACACGGGCGTCCGACCGGTCTGAGCACGCCGCGCGTCCACCGGATTTCCGTCCCCGGCAGCGACGGCAGCGTGTGTAGCGTCGGCGCATGACTGCCGCTCCCACGCGCTTCCCCACCGAAACCGACGCCTGGCCGGCGTTCCTCGCGGAGACCGTCGACGCGTCGCTCGACACTGCCCGCGCCCACCTCGCGACCCTCAAGGACGGCACCGCGCGCACGACCGCGCAGGTGCTCGACCTGTGGGACCGCAGCGACCTCGCGCTGGGCCGCGCGTCGGCCGCCGCGCACCTGCTCGCGGAGGTCCACCCGGACGCCGACCTGCGGTCCGCCGCGGAGGAGCGCGCGCAGGCCGCGGAGGACCTCGCCACGTCGCGCGGCCTCGACCGCGACCTGTGGGAGGTCCTGGCGGCGACGACCGAGGACGGGCTCGACGAGCACGCCCGCCGCCTGCGCGAGCACGTGCTGCGCGACTTCCGCCGGGCCGGCGTCGACCAGTCCGACGAGCAGCGCGCGAAGCTCAAGGCGCTCGCGGAGCGGTGCACCGAGCTCGGGCTCGAGTTCGCGCGCAACATCCGCGAGGGCACGCGCAGCATCCAGGTCCGTCCCGAGCAGCTCGACGGCCTGCCGGACGACTTCCGCGCCGAGCACCCCGCGGGCGACGACGGCCTCGTCACCCTCACGACGGACTACCCCGACCTCATCCCGGTCCGGACGTACGCGCGCGACGCGTCGGTGCGCGCGGCGCTGACGTCGGAGTACCTGCGCACCGCGTGGCCGGAGAACGGCCCGGTGCTCGCGGAGCTGCTGCGGCTGCGCGACGAGCGCGCCCACCTGCTCGGGTACGCGGACTGGCCGAGCTACGACGCCGAGGTCAAGATGATCGGCTCGGGCGCGGCGATCCGGGACTTCGTCGACCGGCTCGACGGCCTGACGGCGGACCGCGCGCGCGACGACGTCGACGTGCTGCTGACTCGCTTCCGCGCCGACGACCCGGAGGCCGCCGCCGTCACGCCCGCCGACAGCCTGTACTACGACCAGGTCGTGCGGCGTGAGCAGTACGACGTCGACGCGCAGGAGGTCCGGCGCTACTTCCGCTACCCGCAGGTCCGCGACGGCGTCGTCGGCACGGTCAGCCGGCTGCTCGGCCTGACGTTCGTGCCGGTCGAGGCGCCGACGTGGCACCCCGACGTGGACGTCCTCGACGTCGAGTCGGACGGCGAGCGCATCGGCCGCGTCTACCTCGACATGCACCCGCGGCCCGGCAAGTTCAACCACGCGGCACAGTTCCCGCTCGTGCCCGGTGTCGTGGGCGAGCACCTGCCGGAGGGCGTGCTGGTCTGCAACTTCCCGACGGGCACGATGGAGCACGACGACGTCGTGACGTTCTTCCACGAGTTCGGGCACCTGGTGCACGAGATCGTCGGCGGCGCGCAGCGCTGGGCCGCGTTCACGGGCGTCGCGACGGAGTGGGACTTCGTGGAGGCGCCGAGCCAGCTGCTCGAGGAGTGGGCCTGGGACCCGGGCGTGCTGCGCACGTTCGCGACGGACGACGCGGGCGAGCCGATCCCGACGGACCTCGTCGAGCGGATGCGTCGCGCCGACGCGTTCGGGCGCGGGGCGTGGACGCGTCGGCAGCTCAACTTCACGGCCCTGTCGTACGGGCTGCACGCCGCGCCGCCCGAGGACCTCGACGCGTACACGGCCGAGGTCGACGCGCGCTTCGGCCCCTACGCGGCGCTGCCGGAGACGCACCAGGTCACCGGGTTCGGGCACCTCGAGGGGTACGGCCCGGCGTACTACACGTACCTCTGGAGCCTCGTCATCGCGAAGGACCTGCGGACGGCGTTCGGCGACGACCTGATGAACCCGGAGGTGGGCCGCCGCTACCGCGACGCGATCCTCGCCCCCGGCGGCACGGCCGACGCCGCGGACCTCGTCGAGCGGTTCCTCGGGCGGGCGACGTCCTTCGACGCGTTCGAGACCTGGCTCGCGACGCGCCCCTGAGGCCTTCGCCCACGGGAGCCGGGGTCGCCACCGCGCCGGTCAGGACGGCGGCGACCTCGGCGGTCCGCTACGGGCTGCTCGGGGGCCGGCACGGTGTGCCGGCCGGGAGCGTCGCCCTCAGGGCGTGATGCCGAACGTCCCCCACCGCTGCGGCCGACGACCGTCGACGAGCGAGGGGAACCACGGCGTCTCACCCGCGGCCTGCTGGTGCGCGGTGAGCGCCATGGCGGCGGCGGCACGGCCGACCCGGTCGACACCGCCGGACCGCGTGAAGCCGACCTGGCGGCCGCGGTCGTCGCGGTCGACGAGTCGCGTGATCGTGACGACCGACCCGTCGGCGAGCTCGACCGCGCGGCTGCGCCCGTACCCGGGGCGGATGCCCACGCCCTGCACGACGGTGGCCCCGTCGAGCGCCGCCTCGAGCCGCCGCAGGTCGCGGACCGCGTCGTCGCCGGATCTGTTGATGACAACATTACGGCCTGTCGGGGGTTCGGCCCGGCCGGGGGACGGGGTGGCGGACGATCTGCCGACCGTCTTCACCTGGTCGGCACACGAGGGTCAACGGCGGGCAACGCCGCCGTCGGTGCGGGCTCAAGCCGAGGTCGCCGCGAGACCTGCGGAGGTCATGGCTTGGCCCGCTCCCGACAGCATGCGAGACGCGCGGATCCCGTCAGGTGATATCGCGGCGGAACGTCGTGAACCGGCCGATCGCGGCGAAGAGCAGCGCGTACCCGATCAGGACGGCGGCGCCCTGGACCGGGCTGAGCAGCTGGGTCGCCCCCATCTCGGCGTACAGGCTCCCTCCGGACAACGCCTCGGCCGCCGCCCCCGGGAAGAACCGCGCGACGCCGTCGCCCCACGACGTGGCGGCGAGGCCGAACCGCAGCAGCGGCTCGAGGAACTGCGTGAACGCGAGGATCACGACGATGGCCGCGACCTGGTTGGTCAGGACGCTGCCGAACCCGACGCCCACGACGGCCCACAGGGCCAGCGCCACCGCGGACAGCGCGAGCACCCGCCACGTCGACGCGAGGTCGAGGTACGTCGGCTGGCCCGCGAGCGACACAACGAGCGCACCCGCGCCCGCGACGGTCGCCGTGCCGACGACGCCGAAGACGAGCCCGAGCACCGCGCCGGCGAGCAGCTTGGCGCCCAGCACGACGCTGCGTCGCGGCTCGGCGAGCAGGGTCGGCGTGATCGTCTGGTGCCGGAACTCCGTCGTGACGGCGAGGGTGCCGACGACGAGCGGGAACGTGTAGCCGAGCGTGACGGCGATCGTGTAGACGGTGCGGACGACCGCGTCGGCCGGCAGGGGGCCGCCGCCCTCGCCGCCCGGGACGGTGCCCATGTCGCCGCCCTGCGTGACGACGAACGCCATGACGGGGGCGATGAACGCCATGTAGCCGACCATCGCGAGCAGCAGGACCCACCACAGGCGGGTCGTGACGAGCTTGCGGTACTCGGTCCTCAGCGCCGCGCCCATCAGGCCGCCACCTCCGGGTGCGTCGTGGCGGCCGGCGTCGCGACCATGTCGAGGAACAGTCCTTCCAGCCCGGGGTTCCGGGTGCTCAGCTCGTGCAGCTCGAGCCCCGCGGCGAACGCCGCGGCACCGACCGTCGCGGCGTCGACGTCGACGAGGTCGACCTCGTGCCCGCCGGTCGTCGCGTGGTCGGTGCGGGTCCAGCCGCCGCCGGCGACGAGCGCGGCCAGACCGGCGGCGTCGGGGGAGGCCACGTGCACCTGCGGGCGCGCGAGCCGGACGAGGTCGTCGAGCGGGGACGCGTGCACGAGGCGGCCGCGGGCGATGATCACGACGTCGTCGACGGTCTGCTCGACCTCCGACAGGACGTGGCTCGAGACGAGGACCGTGCGGCCCTCGGCGGCCAGGGCCCGCAGGAAGACGCGCAGCCACCGGATGCCCTCGGGGTCGAGGCCGTTCGCGGGCTCGTCGAGCAGCAGGACGGGCGGGTCGCCGAGCAGCGTCGTGGCGAGCGCGAGCCGCTGGCGCATGCCGAGCGAGAACCCGCCGACGCGGCGGTCCGCGGCGCCGCCGAGCCCGACGAGGTCGAGGACCTCGCTCGCGCGCGCGTC
>NZ_JAAXOY010000670.1 GCF_012396155.1 Cellulomonas septica
CGCGCAGCCGGAGCAGCGCGACGGGCGTGAGCCAGCCGTGCGGCGCGGTCAGGGCCTGCTCGCGCTCGGCGTGCCACGCGGTCCACGCCTCGCGCGCAGCGGTGTCGGTGCCGGTCCCGGCGTCGGCCGGTCGGATCGCGGTGTCGGTCATGGCGGGGGCTCCTTCAGCCGACGGGCTGCTGGTCGAGGTGGGCGGTGCGGGTGCGGCCGGGAGCGGGCCGGTCGAGCCCGAGGTGGTGGCGCAGCGTCGGACCGCTGTACTCGGTGCGGAACGAGCCGCGCTCCTGCAGCAGCGGCACGACGCGGTCGAGCACGTCGTCGAGGCCGTGCGGCGTCAGGTGCGGGACGAGGATGAAGCCGTCGCTCGCGTCCTCCTGGACGGCCCGGTCGATGTCGTCGGCCACCTGCGTGGGCGTCCCGACGAACCCGCCGCGCGTCGTCACCGCGATGACGAGGTCGCGGATCGACAGGCCCTCGGCCTCGGCACGGGCACGCCACTGCGCGACGACGGGACGCGGGTCCTTGACGTGCCGCACGCGGCCGCGCGTGATGTCGGCGTTGTCGACGTCGGGCTCGGCGTCCGGCAGCGGCCCCTCGGGGTCGTAGGACGTGAGGTCGACGCCCCACACCTGCTCGAGGAACGCGATCGCTCCCGGTCCGGAGACCTGCTGGCGCCGGATGACCCGTGCCCGCTCCTGCGCGTCCGCGAGGGTGTCGCCGAGGACGACGGTCGTCGCGGGCAGGATCTTCAGCGACTCCTCGGTCCGGCCGAGCGCGGCGAGCCGGCCCTTGACGTCGCGGTAGAACGCCTGGCCGTCCTCGAACGTCGAGTGCATCGAGAAGACGACGTCGGCGGTGGCCGCCGCGAAGTCGCGCCCGTCGCCCGAGTCGCCGGCCTGGAACAGGACCGGGTGCCCCTGCGGACCGCGCGGCGTCGGGAACGTGCCGCGCACCTGGAAGTGCTTCCCGACGTGCTCGACCTCGCGCACGGCCCCGTCGCGCAGGAACGCGCCGGCCGCACGGTCGCCGCGCACGGCGTCGTCGTCCCACGAGTCCCACAGCGCGCGGGCGACCGCGACGAGCTCCGCGGCCCGCTCGTACCGCTCGGCGTACGGGAGGAAGCCGCCGCGACGGAAGTTGGCGCCGGTGAACGCGTCCGACGACGTCACGAGGTTCCACGCGGCACGCCCGCCGGACAGGACGTCGAGCGTCGCGAACTGCCGGGCGATCTCCCACGGCTCGTTGAAGGTCGTGTTGATCGTGCCGACCAAGCCGAGCCGGTCGGTGACGGCGGCCAGCGCGGCGAGCACGGGCAGCGTGTCGGGGCGGCCGACGACGTCGAGGTCGAAGATCTCCCCCTTGTGCTCGCGCAGGCGCAGGCCCTCGGCGAGGAAGAAGAAGTCGAGGCGCGCGTCCTCGGCCCTGCGGGCGAGGTGCTCGAACGACGCGAAGTCGATCTGGCTGCCGGAGTCGGGCTCGGTCCACACCGTGGTGCTGTTGACACCCGGGAAGTGCGCGCCGAGGTGGATCTGCTTGCGGGGGCGGTTCGTCATGGTCGGCGGCTCAGGCGATCGCGGTCGCGTAGCGGCTGACGGGGCGCGTCAGGCCGAGCGTGTCGCGGAACGTCGTGCCCGGGTAGGACGCGCGGAACACGCCCGCAGCGCGCAGCAGCGGCACGACCTCGTCGGCGATGCCGTCGACGTCGGTGTGCAGCGCGGCGGGCCGCAGCGTGAACCCGTCGACCGCCCCGGTCGTCGTCCAGTCCTCGATCGTCGCGGCCAGGTCCGCCGCGGTGCCGACGTGCGCGGCGCCCTCGTGGGTGCGACGACCCGGGGCGGCGAGCGCGTCGAGCAGCGCGAGCCGCTCACGTGCGGCGTGCTCGGTCCCGCCGAGGACGACGAACAGGTCCGCCACGACGCGGAGCTCGTCGGGGTCG
>NZ_JAAXOY010000671.1 GCF_012396155.1 Cellulomonas septica
CCGTACGGCCCCTACGGCCCGTACCCCACGCCGGGCTCGTCGGGCCCGTACCGTCAGGGCCCCACGCCGCCCGACGCGTCCCGCCCGCCTGCCCGCTGCGCGTCCCGGCCGCCTGACGTATCCCGCTCGCCCGTGGTGCGTCCCGCCCTGCTGATGCGTCCTCCCTGCGCGTGGGGGGCTTCCGTGCGTCCGCGACCTCGACGCGCGTCGTGGCGCATCGCGCTGACCCGGCCCATGCGCCCACCGCGACGCGCTGACTTCGGGCAGCGATCGGTCACGCTTCGATAACGCGTCTGTCGAGTTCTTGCGTTGATGTCGTCGCGGCCTTTAGTGTCCTGTCATCGCCGAGGACGCCGCAGCGCGCCCGACGCGCCGATCCACCCGACGCCGTCGTCGGGCCGAGGAGAGACGAGACGTGCAGTGACGCAGGCTCACCCGCAGACCGACCCCACCTGGTGGCGGGACGCGGTCATCTACCAGGTCTACCCGCGCAGCTTCGCCGACGGGAACGGCGACGGCACCGGTGACCTGGCGGGGCTGCGCGCGCGGCTGCCGTACCTGCACGACCTCGGCGTCGACGCGATCTGGGTGACCCCCTGGTACCAGTCGCCGCTCGCCGACGGCGGGTACGACGTCGCCGACTACCGCGCGATCGACCCGGCGTTCGGCACGCTCGACGAGGCCGAGCAGGTCATCGCGGAGGCGCTCGCGCTCGGCATCCGCACCATCATCGACATCGTCCCCAACCACGTCTCGGAGCAGCACGCGTGGTTCCGCGCGGCGCTCGCGGCCGGTCCGGGCAGCCCGGAGCGCGCACGGTTCTGGTTCCACCCGGGCAAGGGCGAGCACGGCGACGTCATGCCGACGAACTGGGTGTCGGACTTCCAGGGCACGACGTGGACGCGCACGACGAACCCCGACGGCACGCCCGGCGAGTGGTACCTGCACCTGTTCGCGCCGCAGCAGCCGGACCTCAACTGGTCGCACCCGGACGTGCGCGCGGAGTTCGAGGACGTGCTGCGGTTCTGGTTCGACCGCGGCGTCGCGGGCATCCGCATCGACTCGGCCGCGCTGCTCGTCAAGGACGGCGACCTGCCGGAGGTGCCCGAGCAGCCGGGCCCGGGGGAGCACCCGCACGTCGACCGCGACGAGATCCACGACGTCTACCGCGCCTGGCGCGCGGTCGCGGACTCGTACGAGGGCACGCGCGTGCTGGTCGGTGAGGTGTGGCTGCAGGACAAGGCGCGGTTCGCGCAGTACCTGCGCCCTGACGAGATGCACACGGCGTTCAACTTCGACTTCATGGCCCGTCCGTGGGACGCCAAGCAGCTGCGTGAGTCGGTCGACGTGACGCTCGCGGCGCACGGACCCGTGGGCGCCCCGGCCACGTGGGTGCTCTCCAACCACGACGTGACGCGTCCCGTGACGCGCTACGGGCGCGAGGACTCGTCGTTCGCGTTCACGGCGAAGCGGTTCGGCACCCCGACGGACCTCGCGCTCGGCCGCCGCCGGGCCCGCGCCGCCGCGCTGCTCACCGCCGCCGTCCTCGTCATCGAGCACGTCCCGCCCGGTCCGCTCGGCCCGGCGCTCGCGGTCGTCGTCCTCGTGGGGGCCGTCGTGGTCCTGCTGCGCCGCGGCCGCGGCCGGCCGCACGCCGTGCTGCCGACCGACCTGGTCACCCGCTCCGAGGTCGCGGTGCTCCTGCTGCTGGGCGGCGCGACGTTCGCCGGCCTGTACGCGTTCGTGTTCCTCGTCCCGCTCAGCGACCAGGCCGCGTTCGGCCGCAGCGCGCTCGCGACGGGCGTCGCGTTCCTGCCGCTGACGGTCGCGCTGTTCGCGGTCGGGTTCGTCGCGGGGCGGCTGGCCGAACGGTTCCCCGAGCGGCTGCTGGTCGGCGGTGCGCTGCTCGCGATGGCCGCGGGCACCGGGCT
>NZ_JAAXOY010000672.1 GCF_012396155.1 Cellulomonas septica
ACGGGCGGCACCCCGGTGACGCGAGGCGGCGCCGCGCCCCCCGTCCGCGGCGCCGCCCGTCCGACGTGCCGGCGGTCAGCTCGTCTGGTCGAGGCTCTCGACCAGCGCGGTCGAGCCCGGGAAGAAGCGCGGTGCACGCACGCGCACGGGCACGTAGTCCTGGTACTCCTCCGGCTGCGCCGCGAGGAACGCGCCGCTCTTGGTGTAGGCGAGCAGCAGCGCGACGGCGCTGGTGTCGGCGTCCCCGTCCTCGTCGACCGCGTACTCGAGCGCCTGCACCGCGGCCAGGTCGCCGCTCTCGAAGGCGGTGACGAGCTCGTCGATGCTCGAGCGGAAGTAGCGGTAGCCCTCGACCACCTTCTCGCCCGACGGCTTGTGGATCACGGTCTTGCCGAAGAGCTTCTTCTTGGTCTCGAACAGGTCGGGCTGCGCCACGAGCCAGTCCGTGAGATCGGGGATGTCGGTCATCTGCTTGGCCGGCCTTCCGTTGAGGTCATCGCGCTGAGAGCGCTCTCACACAGTCGTGAGGTGGCAAGTCTGCCCGCCCGTGGTGGCGCTATCGGATGTTTCGTCCGGATTTCACCCGCGGTCACGCGCACCGGCGGCCTGGGCCCGCTCGCCCTCCGCGTCACACCCGCCGTCGTTCCCCCTCATCGTCCGCACGCGCCCGGCCGGTGGACTCCGGTCGCCGCTCGGCGACGTCGCCCGCAGCATGAGCGGGACGGGGTACGACCCCGTCTCCGCACCATCGGTCGGCCGCTGCGGCGGCGACCCGCACACAGGGGGCACTTCCGTGCGACGTCACCTCGTCCTGAGCTCGATCCTGACCGCCACGCTCGGCATCGCCGTGGCCGTCCCACCGGCCGCCGCCGACGACCCACCCCCGACGGGCTGGCAGGGACCTGTGTGCGGCACGCGCACGGTGATCCCGCTGACCGTCGCGCGCGACGTCGACGACGCGGGCGTCGTCGTGGGCTACGACCAGCGGACACGCGCCGCCTCGTGGAACTCCCGGACCGGTGCTTACCGCTGGTACGGCGGCATCGAGGGCGGCCTGTTCTCGGAGATCAGCGCGATCAGCGGAGCCGGACGCGTCGCGGGCGTGGCCGAGGTCGACGGCCCGACGACGAACCCGCCCAAGGCCGTGCGCGTCGAGGGGCCGCTCCCCCTCCGGCCGGTGGACCGCTCGCTGCGGACCGCCGACCAGGTCCACGACGTCAACGACGCCAACGTCGTCGTCGGCACGAGCGAGGTCCTCGGCGCGCAGGGTGCCACCGAGCCGTTCGTGTGGACCGACCGCAAGCACGTGCTCCCGACGCCCGACGCCTCGTACCGCTTCGTGCAGACCCGGTCGGTCAACGAGGCCGGGTGGGTGCTCGGCGGGGGTTACCACCTCGACGCGCAGGGCGTCTACCACCACCGGGTGCTCGTCTGGCGCCCGGACCGGAGCGTCCTCGAGCTCCCGCCGCTGCCCGACGACGCCATCTTCGTCGCCGAGCACATCGACGAGCAGGGCGGGGTGACCGGCCACCGCCTCAGCCCTGACTGGGAGAACGACGCGCTCGTCACGTGGTCGCCGACCGCGGGGTACACGTTCGTGCCGTCGCCCGGCGGCGACCTCCAGGTCATCTCCGCCGACGACCGCGGCGGCGCGGTCGGCACGGTCATCGACCCGACGTCGGGCTCGGCGCTGCCGTTCCTCTACCGCCCGGACACCGGCTTCCGCCGCCTGGCGGGGCCCGACGGGACGCTGCTGCGCGGCGTGCCCTACCGGATGAGCGAGGCGGGCCAGGTGCTCCTGATGTCCGACCAGCGCCCCTACCTGTGGACGCCGACGTGCCCGGCGGCCTGACGCCGGAACCCGGGCGCCCGCTCGACCCCGCGTCGGAGCGGCGTCGCGGGCCGCGCCGCCACCGTCGACCCGCT
>NZ_JAAXOY010000673.1 GCF_012396155.1 Cellulomonas septica
CGGCCCGCACCCTCGGGAGACCCGATGACCGCCCTGCTCGCCCCCGCGCCCACGGCGGCGGCCCGTCCCGGCGCGGGGCAGACCGTCCGCGACACGACGGCCCTCATCGGCCGCACGCTGCGCCGCACGACCCGGCAGCTCGACACGCTGCTGCTGTCCGTGATGCTGCCCGTGATGCTCCTGCTGATGTTCACGTTCGTGTTCGGCGGGGCGATCGACCCGACCGGGCGCTACGTCGACTTCGTCGTGCCGGGCATCATCCTGCTGACCGCGGGCTACGGCGCCGCGAACACCGCGGTCGACATGGCGTCCGACATGACGAACGGCATCATCGACCGCTTCCGGTCCATGCCGATCCGGGCGACGGGCGTCGTGACCGGGCACGTCGTCGCCAGCATGGTGCGCAACGCCGTCTCGACAGCGCTCGTGATCGGCGCCGCGTTCCTCGTCGGGTTCAGCCCCGACGCGACGCTGCTCGAGTGGCTCGGTGCGCTCGGGATGGTCGCGCTGTTCGTCCTCGCGCTGACGTGGGTCGGCGTCGCGGTCGGCATCGTGTCGTCCGGGCCGGAGGCGGCCAGCGGCTTCACGTTCTTCATCCTGTTCCTGCCGTACGTGTCGAGCGCGTTCGTGCCGCCGGAGTCGATGCCGTCGGTGCTCGAGGCGATCGCCGCGTGGAACCCGGTGACGCCGGTGACGGACACGATGCGCGGCCTGCTGCTGGGGCTGCCGCTGGAGACGTCGACGTGGGTGTCGGCGGTCGCGTGGTGCGTCGGCATCTTCCTCGTCGCGCGGACCGCGGCCGGCCTCCTCTTCGCCCGCCGCCGCTGACGCGGGGGGCGTGGTCCGCTTCCCGGCCTCGAACGCAGCATTGCGTGCGCACACGAGCCTCGTGACGCACGCAATGTTGCGTTCGGGCGTTCGGGCGTTCGGGCGTTCGGGCGTTCGGGCGGCAGGGCGACGTGGGTCGGGCTGGTCGGCGTCGGGCACCGACGGGCCGTCAGAGGGCGGCGAGGGCCTTGCGGATGCGGGTCGGGGAGACCGGGACCGGCGTGCCGAGCTGCTGCGCGAACAGGCTGACGCGGAGCTCCTGGAGGAGCCAGCGGACCTCGTCGAGCGCGGCGTCCCGGGCCGCGTCCGGCGACCCGGCCCGCGCCTTCGTCACCGCCGCGTCGTACAGGTCCTCGACGTCGTGCACCTGCCACGCGAGGTCGCCGTCGCGCTGCGGGTTGTCGCCGGCCTTCGCGAGCCGGTGCCGGGCGCCGCGCAGGTAGCGGGTCAGCTGCGGCAGCCGGGCCGCGCCGACCTCGGACACGAACCCGTCGTGCACCAGGTCGGCCGACTGCTCGCGCACGTCCTGCACCGTCGCGAGCAGCGCGAGGCTCGCCGACGCGCGCAGGTCGCCCTCGAGCTCGCGCCACGCGCCGAGCACGGCGACCAGGTCGGTGACGACCGCGTGCACGGCGTCCTCCAGACGGTCGCGGACGGCGGTCCGCAGGGCGGCGTAGGCGTCGGCGTCGCGCACGTCGGCGGGCGTGCGGTCGCCCAGGTGCGACGTCACGAGCCGGTCGATCGCCGCGAGCTGCACGTCGGTGACCAGCGCGTCCGTGCTCGGGTACGGGCTCGCGGCGAGCGTGAGCGCCTGCGTGCCGGTCCAGCGTGACGTGATCCGGCCCGGAGCGAGGCCGACGTCGAGCAGCAGCAGCCGGCGCAGGCCGCGGCGGGCCGTCGACGGGACGGCGGCCGCGTCGGCGAGCGTCCGCACGGCGACCGACGTCGTCTCGTCGACGAGCACGGGGAACGCCCGCACGGTGACCCCGGCCGCCGACGCCTCCAGGACCTCGGGCAGTCGCCCGCCCGGCAGGTCGTCGGGCCACGTGCGCAGACCGGACCGCTCGAGCGACACGGGTGCGGCAGCGGGCGCC
>NZ_JAAXOY010000674.1 GCF_012396155.1 Cellulomonas septica
GGCAGGCTCCGCACCGGCCCGCACCCGCGACGGACGGGGGCGCCGGACCGGGACGGACGGCTCGCTCAGCGACGGTGGTGCGGACCGCCGTGGCCGGGGCCGCTCGGGTGGGCGCCACCGCCGGCGAACGCGGGCTGCGCGAGCTCGATCAGCTCACGCGCCTGCTCGGGGAACCACTGCCCCGCCGCGGGTGCGACCATGTCGCGCTCGGGGTCCTGCGGCCCGCCGAGCCCGCGGAAGCACTGCCCGTCCGACTCGCCCGGCACCTTGATCCAGAGCAGCGCGTCGACGAGGTCGTTCCCGGTGTCGGTCGTCGGGCGGAGCCCGAGGCCCCGGTCCGGCGGGTTGCACCAGGTCTCCGCGTCCGGGTAGACGCCCGCGGGCGGCGCCCACGGTCCCCGGCCGTTGCGGCTCGTGTCGACGACGAAGTGCGTCGTCGGCTGCGTGTCGCCCAGCAGCAGGTCGTACCGCGACTCGATCCCCGCGGTGTTGATCGCGGGGTCCGTCGCGGTCTCGCTCCAGATCCCCTGGTTGGTGAGCACCTGCCCGGTCCAGTCGTTGGCAGGGCCGCCGCTCCAGTACTGGTGGCCGCACTCGCCGAACGCGCCGGGCATCACCCCGGTGGCCAGGGCGATGCACTTCGAGACCCACGTGCCGTACGTGACGTTGTTCTCGGTGTACTCGTAGTTGGACACGTTGAGGAAGAACCCGTCCGCCCGCTGCACGCCGCCCTTGATCAGGCGGTCGGCAGACTCGGCGGCCGACAGCCAGTACGGCCCGGTGCCGTCCAGGTAGACGGCGGTGTTCGGCTGCTGCTGCAGGCGGTCGACCGCGTAGCCGAGCATCTCGAACCGCTCGGCGGCGGCGTCGCGGTCCGACGTCGCGGGGTCGAACTCGGGCGGCTGGCAGTGCTCGAGCTGCCCCTCGAGCGTCGTGTACCAGGGGATGATCCCCAGCCCGTCGGGCTCGAGGACGACCACGGCGTCCTCGCGGCCGATGCCCGCGGCGAACGCGTCGATCCACGCCTTGTACGCCGCGACGTCGGCCGCACCGCCCGCCGAGTAGAGCGCGCAGTCGCGGAACGGCACGTTGTAGGCGACGAGCACCGGGACGTCGCGTCCGCTGCGCTTGACGGTGTCGCGGACCTCGCGGCGCACCTCGGCAGGCGTGCCGTCGGTGAACCACGTCGCGCTCGGGACGCGGCTGAGGGCGAGGGCGTCACGCTGCGCCTGGCCGCGCAGCTCGCGTGCGGCGTCCTTCGTCGAGCTCTGCGGGTTCACCCACAGGTCGGTCGACGGGTCGAGCACGTCGTTGGCGGCCTGCGCCGGGCTGCTGACGAGGGCGCTCACGGCGAGCGCGCAGGCGGCCAGGACGGCGGTGGTCCACCGTCGTCGGGCGGGTGTGGCCATGAGGACCCCCTGGGGTGTCGGACCGCGGCGCGGACGTCGTCGGCTGCGTGCAGAGTGCTGGTCCGGCGGAACTGGAAGCGGTTCCAGTTTCGCGCGCCCTCATCGTGGTGCGCACACGTCGAGGCCGTCAAGCCCTCAGGGCAGAGGCGCGGACTCCCGCACCACGAGCGTCGTCGGCAGCAGGACGGGCTCGACCGCACGCCCCTCGATCACCTGCACGAGCGACGCCGCGAGCTCCGCGCCGAAGCGCCGGATCGGCTGGCGCACCGTGGTCAGCGGCGGCTCGGTCTGCCGGGCCACGGGAAGGTCGTCGAACCCGACGACCGCGACGTCGTCCGGGACCGACCGGCCGTGCGCCCGGAGCGTGCGCAGCGCGCCCGCGGCCATGTTGTCCGAGCCGGCGATGACGCCGTCCAGGTCGGGGTGCCGCTCGAGCAGCCGCTCCGTCGCGCGCGCGCCGGACTCGGCGCTGAAGTCGCCGACCTCGACCCACGCGTCGACCC
>NZ_JAAXOY010000675.1 GCF_012396155.1 Cellulomonas septica
CTCGAGGCCCTCGGCCGTGCCGAGCACGCGCAGGACGACGCCCGGGCGTCGGGCCGCGACGGCGTCGGCGACGGCGAGCAGGGGGTTCACGTGGCCCGCGGTGCCGCCGCCCGCGAGCAGCACGGCACCCGGTGTCGCGTCAGCCACGGGACCGCCCGATCACCGCGAGGGACCGCCGCACGACGCTGGGTCGGGCCGCGAGGGCCTCGGCCGCGCCGGGTTCGGACCGCGCGAACGAGATGACGACGCCGAGCGCCGCCATCGTCATGATGAGCGCGGACCCGCCCGCCGACACGAGCGGCAGCGGCAGGCCGATGACGGGTGCGAGGCCGATGACGACCGCGACGTTGACGAACGCCTGGCCGATGATCCAGCACAGCACCGCGCCCGTCGTGATCTGGACGAACGGGTCCGGGTGGCGGCGGATGACGCGCACCATCGCCAGCGCCATGAGGCCGAACAGGCCGAGGACGAGCAGCGTGCCGATCAGTCCCAGCTCCTCACCGATGATCGCGAAGATGAAGTCGTTGTGCGCCGCGGGCAGGTAGGACCACTTCTCGCGGCTCTCCCCCAGCCCGAGGCCGCCCCAGCCGCCGCTCGCGAGGCCCCAGCCGCCGTGCAGCGTCTGGTAGCAGGCGCTGCTCGTGTCGCAGCCCTCGGTGGACAGCCAGGACGTGATGCGGTCGGTCCGGTTCTGGCTCGTGACCGTCAGCAGGAAGGCGACGGCGCCGCCCGCGACCGCGGCGAGACCGAACATCCGCAGCGGCACCCCGGCGACGAACAGCGCGCCCGCGACGAGCATGAGCAGGACGAGCGCCGTGCCCAGGTCGTGGCCCGCGAGGACGACGAGCACCGCCAGACCGGCGATCGGCACGACGGGGATCAGCGCGTGCTTCCACTCGTGCAGGAGCGGCAGCTTGCGGGCCAGCACGGCCCCGAGCCACACGGCGAGCGCGAGCTTGATCGCCTCCGACGGCTGCGCGGACATGCCGCCGACGCACACCCAGTTGCGGTTGCCGCCCTCGCCGCAGCCGAGCCCCGGCACGAAGACCAGCAGCTGGAAGACGATCGCCGCGCCGAGCACGGGCCACGCGAACGCCTGCATGACGCGGACGGGGACGCGCGACAGGATCACGAGCAGGGGCAGGCCGATGAGCGCGAACTTGGCCTGGTCGGCGAACACCGCGTACGGCGAGTTGCCCTCGTCGAGCGACTCGACGCTCGAGCTCGACAGGACCATGACGAGCCCGATGACGAGCAGGAGCGTCGTGGCGCCCAGCAGCACGTAGTAGCTCGTGACGGCGGAGTTCCACTGCCCGAGCGCCGAGCCGCGCGGCTCGGCCGTCGCGGTCGCGGTGTCGGCCATCGGGTCAGCCCTCCTCGCGCAGCGCGCGCACGGCCTCGGCGAACCGGTCGCCGCGCTCGGCGTACGACGCGAACTGGTCCATCGACGCGCACGCCGGCGCGAGCAGCACCGTGACGGCGTCGGCGGGGGCGCCCGACGCGAGCCGTCGGGCCTCGTGCACGGCGAGGGTCATCACCGCCCCAGTGTCACCGGGGTCGACCTCGACGACCGGGACGTCCGGTGCGTGTCGGGCGAGCGCGTCGCGCAGCGGCTCGCGGTCCGCGCCGATGAGCACGACGCCGCGCAGGCGGTCCCGGCGGCTCGCGACGAGCTCGTCGAACGTCGCGCCCTTCGCGAGCCCGCCGGCGACCCAGACGACGCTGCCCGGTGCGAACGACGCGAGCGACGCGGCCGCGGCGTGCGCGTTGGTGGCCTTCGAGTCGTCGACGTACGCGACCCCGTCGACGACGCCGACGGGCGCGATGCGGTGCGCCCCGGGTGCGTAGGCGCGCAGCCCGTC
>NZ_JAAXOY010000676.1 GCF_012396155.1 Cellulomonas septica
CGTCGCGAGCGGGCGCTCGCGCTGGGGGCGACGGCGGCGGTCGAGACCGGTGCGCGCGTGCCGCGCGTCGACCTGGTGCTGGAGTCGGTCGGGCGGGCGACGTGGTCGCACTCGGTGCGGTCGGTGCGCCCGGGCGGCACGATCGTCGTCGCCGGTGCCACGAGCGGCGACGCGGAGCAGGCCGAGCTGCAGCGGATCTTCTTCCAGGAGATCTCCGTGCTCGGCACGACCATGGGCAGCCGCGACGACCTGCAGCACCTGCTCGCGTTCCTCGCCCGCACCGGTGTGCGACCTCTCGTCGACTCGACGTTCCCGCTGGTCCGGGCCGCGGACGCGCTCGGCCGTCTTGCGGCCGGGGACCAGTTCGGCAAGATCGTTCTCGAGCCCTGACGACGGGAGGCGCACGTGAGCGAGTGGGCGCCCGACGTCCTCGGTGACGACTACCACGTCCGCACGCTCGACCTGCGACCCGACGACGAGGGTGCCGTCGTCGCGAGCCTCGTGCGGTACGCGCCGCCGACCGACGAGCCCGTCCGCCCGTCGCGCGCCGTCCTCTACGTGCACGGCTGGTCGGACTACTTCTTCCAGACGGGGCTCGCGGAGCACTGGCACTCGCGCGGCGCGGCCTTCTACGCGCTGGACCTGCGCAAGTACGGCCGGTCGCTGCGACCGTGGCAGACGCCCGGCTACGTCGACGACCTCGCGACGTACGACGAGGAGATCGAGGCCGCGCTCGACGTGGTGCGGCACGACGTCGGCACGTACGGGCGCGTCATGGTCATGGGGCACTCGACGGGCGGGCTGGTCGCGGCGCTGTGGGCCGACCGGCACCCCGGCGAGCTCGACGGCCTGGTCCTCAACTCGCCGTGGCTCGAGCTGCAGGGGTCGTCGGTCGTGCGGCACGTGAGCGGCCCGGCCATCGCGCAGCTCGCCCGCTTCCAGCCGAAGGCGCCGTTGCCGAACATCGACCCCGGCTACTACGCGCGGACGCTGTCGGCGAGCAGCGGCGGCGAGTGGACGTACGACCTGCACTGGCGGCCCGTGCCGTCGTTCCCCGTCCGCGCCGGCTGGCTGCGCGCGATCATCGCCGGCCACGCGACGGTCGCCCGCGGGCTGCACGTGACCGCGCCGATCCTCACGCTCGCGTCGTCACGCACGGTCATCAGCCCGCGCTGGAGCGAGGACATGCGCTCGGCGGACGTCGTGCTGGACGTCGAGCTCGTCGCGCGCCGCGCCGTGCAGCTGGGACCGCTCGTCACGGTCGTGCGCATCGCCGGCGGCGTGCACGACCTCACCCTGTCGCCGCAGCCCGTCCGCGCCCGGTTCTACGCCGAGCTCGACCGCTGGACGGCCGCCTACGGCTGGGGCTGACCGAGTCGCCGTCAGTACGGGCGCTCGACGCCCGCGGCCTCCGCGAGGGTCGGGCCGCCGTCGCCGAGCCGCCACGCGCGCCACCCGTCGACCGCGTAGTCGACGCCGATGACCGCGGCCGCCGCCTCGTCGGGATCGGCGAACACCTCGCCGTCCTCGAGCTCGACGAACCCGTCGGGCCGCAGCATGGCCTCGAACCGCTGCCCGCGGCGCTCACGCACCCACACGAGGGTCGTGATGACCCGGCGACGCTTCGCGAGGATCGCGAGCTCGGGCAGCGGCTCCTCGAACGCTGGCGCCGGGGACGGCTCGTCGAGGTCCGCGGGGTCGAGCACCGCGGTGGGGGCCGTGACGGCGTCCTTCTCGCGTGCGACGTCGAGCCGGTACGCGACGGGCGACGGCTCGGGCGTGACGGGCGCGGTCGGGGGCACGGCCGTCATGGGCGGCACGAGGTTCGCCGGGCTCAGCGGGTTCGACGCGGGGGCGAGCGCCGTCGGCAGGCTCGTCGCGGCGCTGTCGGCCGCCGTCG
>NZ_JAAXOY010000677.1 GCF_012396155.1 Cellulomonas septica
CGCCCCGCCCCGGCCGTCGCCGGCTGCGGGCGGGCTCGATACCGACATGGGTGTCGTTCGCCGCCCCGGAACGGCACCCATGTCGGTATCGACGGCAGCGCGGGTCGGGTCCGGTGTCCTCATGCGTCGTGCTCCCGCATCGGGACGCGGATGCCGTGCGCGTCCGCGACCTCGTCGGCGCGCGCGTACCCGGCGTCGACGTGCCGGATCACCCCCATGGCGGGGTCGTTGGACAGGACCCGCGCGAGCTTGCGCGCGGCGAGGTCGGTGCCGTCGGCGACGGACACCTGACCGGCGTGGATGGACCGGCCCATCCCGACGCCGCCGCCGTGGTGCAGCGACACCCACGTCGCCCCGGACGACGCGGCGACGAGCGCGTTGAGCAGCGGCCAGTCGGCGATCGCGTCGGACCCGTCGGCCATCGCCTCGGTCTCCCGGTAGGGCGACGCGACGGAGCCGGCGTCGAGGTGGTCGCGCCCGATGACGAGCGGCGCCGCGACGTCGCCCGACGCGACGAGCTCGTTGAACCGCAGCCCCGCCCGGTCGCGCTCGCCGTGCCCCAGCCAGCAGATCCGCGCGGGCAGCCCCTGGAACGCGACCCGCTCCTGCGCGGCGCGGATCCAGCGGTGCAGGTGGTCGTCGTCGGGGAACAGGTCGAGGACGGCCGCGTCGGTGGTCGCGATGTCGCGCGGGTCGCCGGACAGCGCCGCCCAGCGGAACGGCCCCTTGCCCTCCGCGAACAGCGGCCGGATGTACGCGGGCACGAAGCCGGGGACGTCGAACGCGCGGTCGTAGCCGCCACGTCGGGCCTCGTCGCGGATCGAGTTGCCGTAGTCGAACACCGCGGCACCCGCGTCGAGGAAGCCGACCATCGCCTCGACGTGCCGGGCCATGGACTCGCGCGCGCGGTCGGTGAGCTCGTCGGGCTTGGTGGCGGCGTAGTCCGCCCACTCGTCCAGCGCGACCCCGACGGGCAGGTAGGCGAGCGGGTCGTGCGCCGACGTCTGGTCGGTCACGACGTCCACCTCGACGCCGCGTCGCAGCAGCTCGGGCAGCACCTCCGCGCAGTTGCCGACGACGCCGACCGACAGCGCCGTCCGGGACCGCCTCGCGGCCAGGACCAGCGACAGCGCCTCGTCGAGCGAGCCCGCGACGCGGTCGAGGTAGCGGTCGTGCACCCGCCGGGCCAGGCGGGACCCGTCCACGTCGACGATCAGGCACGCACCCCCGTTGAGCGTCACCGCGAGCGGCTGCGCCCCGCCCATCCCGCCGCACCCGCCCGTCACGGTGAGCGTCCCCGCGAGCGTCCCGCCGAACCGCTGAGCGGCCACCGCGGCGAGCGTCTCGTACGTGCCCTGGAGGATCCCCTGCGTGCCGATGTAGATCCACGACCCGGCCGTCATCTGCCCGTACATCGTGAGGCCGAGGTGCTCGAGCCGGCGGAACTCCGGCCAGGTCGCCCAGTCCCCGACGAGGTTCGCGTTCGCGATGAGCACGCGCGGCGCCCACTCGTGCGTCGCGAGGACCCCGACGGGCTTGCCGGACTGGACGAGCAGCGTCTCGTCGTCGCCGAGCGTCGTGAGCGTGCGGACGATCGCGTCGTACGCGTCCCACGACCGCGCGGCCCGGCCGGTGCCGCCGTAGACGACGAGGTCGTCGGGCCGCTCGGCGACCTCCGGGTCGAGGTTGTTCATGAGCATCCGCAGCGGCGCCTCGGTCTGCCACGAGCGGGCCGTGAGCGTCGTGCCGCGCGGGGCGCGGACGGGTCGGGGACCGGCGGTCATGAGCCCTCCTGGGGAGTCGTGGGTCGTGCGGCCGGCGCGTGCGGGGTGCGGTCAGGCGACGGGTCCGCGGTGCCTGGCGTGACCGGCGGGGCGGCCGTGCCGGGGC
>NZ_JAAXOY010000678.1 GCF_012396155.1 Cellulomonas septica
CGCCCGGCGCGCACGCGGACGCGCTCCTGGTCGGGCCTCGCCGGACGGCACCCGTCCGAGGTCACGCTCCGGCGGTCGGCGTGGGCGACGAGGGCCGCCGGCGGCATGGTGCACCGTCGACGGCCCTCGGGCGGTCATCAGGGGTCAGGCGAGCCCGTCCGGTCCGACGGTCGCACCGTCCGGCACCTGCGACGGCGTGCCCGGGTCGTCGAGCACCGCGTCCCCGGTCACGACGACACCGGTGCCGAACGTCCAGTCCCCGCGCACCCGGAGCGACGTGGCCTGCGCGAGCGACGGGGTCGCGGGGACGCGCGCGTCGAACGCCGCGATGACCTTGTAGTGGTCCTCGTCGAGGTCGACGAACGGCGCCTCGACCTGGGCGACGAGCCGGTGGTCCGGCTCGAGCCGGTACACGTCCGAGCGGAGCACGAGGAGGTCGTTCGTGGTCTTGACGGGCAGGAAGCGGGACCGGTCGACCTCGAGCACCGCGGCACCGTCGAAGACCTCGATCGCCGCACCCATGGCCGACTCGATCTGCACGACCTTGGTCGACGTCTTGTCGGACGGGTCGACGGTCTTCTCGTTGCGGATGAGCGGCAGGTCGAGGACGCCGCCCGTGCGGTCGAGCTCGGCGCGCAGCGCCCGCAGGTCGAGCCACAGGTTGTTGGTGTTGAAGTACCGGTGCCGGTCGATGTCGCCGGCCGCGTCGGCGTCGTCCTTCGGGGTCTGCGCCGACTCGCGCAGCACGATCCGCCCGTCGGACTCCCGGACGACGAGGTGGCCGCCCTTGCGGTCCGCGGGCGTGCGACGCGCGACCTCGGCGGCGAACGGCGCACCCGTCGCCGCGAACCACCCCGCGATGCGCGCGTCGGGGGACGCCCCGAGGTTGTCGGAGTTCGACACCGTCGCGTACCGGAAGCCCGCGTCGAGCAACGCGTCGAGCACGCCCGACGCGTGCAGCGCCGTGTACAGGTCGCCGTGGCCCGGCGGGCACCACTCGAGGTCGGGGTCCGCGGACCACTCGACGGGCGTGAGGTCGTCGGCGCGCAGCTTCGGCTCACGGTTCTGCACGAAGTCCAGCGGCAGGCCGTCGACGACCAGGTCCGCGTAGCTAGAGAGCGCCGCGAGCGTGTCGTCGCGCGTCCGGAAGCTGTTCATGAGGACGAGCGGCAGGCGCGCACCCGTCGCCTCGCGCGCCGCGAGGACCTGGCCGGCGATCACGTCGAGGAACGTGGCGTCGTCGCGGACGCGGAGCAGCGACTTCGCGCGGTCCATGCCCATCGACGTGCCGAGGCCGCCGTTCAGCTTGACGACGGCGGTCACGGCGAGCGCGTCGCGCGCGGCCGCGTCGTCCACGTCGAGGTCCGCCAGGTGCGGGACGTCGGTCAGCGGCCGGACCCCGCTCTCGGGGATCATCCCCGTCTCCCCCGACTCGAGGAGTCCGTAGAAGCGGGTGAACACGTCGACGGCTGTGGGGTGCACCCCGCCGTCGGTCATCTTGCGCTGGGCCTGTGCGAGTCCGTGGGCGCTCATCTTGCGATGCTAGGTCGACCGGGTGCGAGAGCGCAGTGGCGGGCGTCACGCGACCCGTGACATTGGTCCGTCGTTCCGGCTCCCGTCATGTGCTCGGTCCCGTGTCCCGCCGACGTTCACGGCCGCGACGCGCCCCCGACGCGCGCACCGTGGGCCAGACTGGACCCATGAGCAGCGTCGCCCAGCCGTACCCGCACGCCGCCGAGGGCGACGAGGTCGAGGAGGTGAAGGAGCGGCTGCGGCGCTCGATCCGCGACGCGCGGCACGCGCGCTCCCCCCGACGACGCGACGCGGCCGCGCAGGCGCTCGCCGACGTCGTGACCGCGATCCCCGCCGTGTCCGAGGCGACCTGCGTC
>NZ_JAAXOY010000679.1 GCF_012396155.1 Cellulomonas septica
GTCGCGCGGGGGACGTCGACGCCGGTGCGGCCCGGACCGACGACGTCGACGCGTCGGGGTCGGCGGCCGACGGCGAGCCGGCGTCGGACGGGGACCCCGTCGGAGGTCAGCGCCCCGCGTCCTGACGGGTCGTCGATGCCCTGCCACGTCCGGGCCGCCGGGGCCTCCCCCCGGAGGAGGAGGGCCGTTCGACCGGCCTGCACCCGACGGCTCGTTCGGGGTGACCTCAGGGATGATCCGGGGGTGTCCCCTATATCGGCGGCGCTGCCCCGGGTCCTACCGTGGGAGTCACGACGCCGGTCCGCAAGGCCGGCGCCCGACGACCTGGAGGACGCGTGGAGGCATGGGTGCTGGCCCTGGTGGGCTCACCGTGGGTCTTCGTCGTGCTGTACCTCTTCGCGACGATCGACGGGTTCTTCCCGCCCATCCCCAGCGAGTCGGTCGTCATCGCGCTGGCCACGCTCGCCATGGCGCAGGGCGAGCCGAACCTGGTGCTGGTGATCCTGGTCGCCGCCGCCGGTGCGTTCACGGGTGACCAGATCGCGTACCAGATCGGGACGCGGGTCAAGGTGCGCGAGGTCCGCTTCCTGCGCTCGGCCCGTGCCCAGGCGGCCATCGACTGGGCGGAGCGCGCGCTCGAGCACCGCGGGGCGTCGTTCATCATCGCCGCGCGGTACATCCCCGTCGGCCGCGTCGCGGTCAACATGACCGCGGGTGCGCTGGGCTACAGCCGCCGCAGGTTCAGCGCGCTCGCGGCGCTCGCCGCGCTCACGTGGGGCGTGTACTCGACGGCGATCGGCATCGGTGCCGCGGCGTGGCTCGGGCACAACCCGATCCTCGCGGTGGTCGTGGGTGTCGTCGGCGGCGTGCTGCTCGGCGTGGTCATCGACTGGCTGCTGCGCCGCTACCAGGCCCTCGCGCAGCGCCGCCGGGCCCGGGTCCATCCCGCCCCCGCGGTGCCGCTGCGCAGCGTCGAGGCGTCGACGCACCGCCGCGCCGTGGCCGAGGACGACGCCGTCGCCCGCGTGCCCGGCCTCGATCTGCTGCACGACCGCGACCGCGTCGACGATGTCGACCGCGTACGCGACCGTCGCCGTGCCGCCGACCGACGCGGCCGTCGTCATGCCGACGACCTCGCCCTCGTCGTCGAGGACCGGCCCGCCCGAGTCGCCGCCGACGACGGCCGCGGAGAACTCCAGCAGTCCGCTCAGCGTCTCGGACCCGCCCGACGACGACGTCGACGCCGTCATGGTCGCGTCCGTGCCGCTCACCGTCCCCGACGCCGCCACGAGGTCGCCCGTGCCCTCGGCGTTGCCGACGGCCGTGACCGTGTCGCCGACCTGCGCGCCGCCGTCGTCGTCGAGCGTGACCGTCGCGAGCCCCGAGGCGTCCGTGAGCTGCAGCAGCGCGACGTCGGCGGACGCGTCGTAGCCGACGACCGTCGCCTCGTACGTCTGCCCCGTCGACTCGACGGTGACGCTGATCGAGGTCGCCCCCTCGACGACGTGGTGGTTCGTCAGGACCAGCCCGTCCGTCGTCAGCACCATGCCGGTGCCGGCCGACTCGCCGCCCTGGTAGCCCAGCGTGCTGGTGATCGTCACGACGCCGACCTGCTGCGCGTCGCTCGCGGGGGTCGCGGTCTGCGCGCTCGTCGTGCCCGTGTCGCTGCTCTCGTCGCTCGCCCCCGGACCCGTGCGACCCCCCGGCGCCTGGCCGTCCGGCAGGTCGGGCATCGTCGGTCGCTCGCCGTCGGACCAAGGTCGCGACGGCCACTCGGCGTCGGAGACCTCGGTGCGGTCGTGCCCGTCGAGCACGCTCGTGATCCCCCACGCCGCTCCGCCGCCGACCACCAGGCCGAGCGCGAGGGCGCCGGCGACCACACCGGCG
>NZ_JAAXOY010000068.1 GCF_012396155.1 Cellulomonas septica
GGGCGTGTCGCGGGGCGGGCGCGCTCAGTCGCCGAACGGGCCGACGCGCACCACGGAGCGGGGCCGCGACGCGAGCTCGGCCGCGAGCTCCTGCACGTCGGCGGCGGTGACCGCGCGGATGCGCTCGAGCGACTCGTCGATGCTCAGCAGCTCGCCGTGGACGAGCTCGGCCTTGCCGAGGCGGCTCATGCGCGAGCCGGTGTCCTCCATGCCGAGCACGAGCCCTCCGGCCAGCTGGCCGCGGGACCGCTCGAGCTCGGCCGGCGTGATGCCGTCCTGCGCGAGCCGCTCCCACTCGGCGAGCATGAGCGCGACGACCTCGTCGACCTTGCCCGGTGCGCACCCGGCGTACAGCCCGAAGACGCCCGTGTCGGCGTGCCCGGACGCGTACGAGTACGTCGAGTACGCGAGGCCGCGCTTCTCGCGGATCTCCTGGAACAGGCGCGACGACATGCCGCCGCCCAGGACCGCGTTGAGCACCGAGAGCGTGAACCGGCGGTCGTCGGTCGCGGTGAGCGACGTCCCGCCGACGATGACGTTGGCCTGCTCGGTGTGCCGGCGGACGGTCAGCTCGACCCCGTCGCCGGGGATGCCCGCCGAGCCGGCGAGCAGCGCCCGCGACGTGATCGGGCGACGTCCCGTCGGCACGGCGTCGTCACCGAGGGACCAGCCGCCCGCCGCGAGCGCGTCGGCGACCTGCGCGCACAGGACGTCGTGGTCGACGCCCCCGGCCGCGGTCACGACGAGCGTCGACGGCGTGTAGTGCCAGCGGTAGTGCTCCCACACCGCGTCGCGGGGGACCGCGCGGATCGTGTCGGGCGTCCCGCCGATGGGACGGCCCAGCGGGTGCGCGCCCAGCACCGCGGTCGCGAACTGCTCGTGCACGACGTCGCTCGGGTCGTCGTCGTTCATGGCGAGCTCTTCGAGGATGACGCCGCGCTCGGTCTCGAGCTCGTCGGCGTCGATCCGCGCCGAGGTCACCATGTCCGCGATGACGTCGACCGCCATGGGCAGGTCCGTGTCGAGCACGCGCGCGTAGTAGCACGTGTGCTCCTTGCCGGTCGCCGCGTTGGCCTCGCCGCCGACGGCGTCGAACGCCTCGGCGATGTCCATCGCGGACCGGCGGGCCGTGCCCTTGAACAGCAGGTGCTCGAGGAAGTGCGTCGAGCCGAAGTGGCCCGACTCCTCGTCGCGCGAGCCGACGCCGACCCACGCCCCGACGGTCGCGGAGCGCAGGCCGGGCATCTGCTCGGTGACCACGCGGACCCCGCCGGGCAGGACGGAACGACGCACGATGGCGTCGCCGTCCTGCCCGGCGGTCTGCTCCGCCCCGGGGAGCCCGGGGCCGACGAGCGGGAGGTCCAGCGGCACGTCAGGCGTCGGCGGGCGCCGCGGCGGCGTCCGGCGTCGCGTCGGCGCCCTCGGCGTTCTCCTCGATGACCGCGTGCAGCGAGAGCTTGCCGCGCGGGTCGATCTCGCCGATCTCGACCTGGACCTTCTGCCCGATGGACAGGACGTCCTCGACGTTCTCGACGCGCTTGCCACCGACGAGCTTGCGGATCTGCGAGATGTGCAGCAGACCGTCCTTGCCCGGCGAGAGCGACACGAACGCGCCGAACGTCGTCGTCTTCACGACGGTGCCGACGAAGCGCTCGCCCACCTCGGGCATGTGCGGGTTGGCGATCGCGTTGATCGCCGCCCGCGCGGCCTCCGCCGACGGACCGTCGGTGGCGCCGATGTAGACCGTGCCGTCGTCCTCGATCGAGATGTCGGCGCCGGTCTCCTCCTGGATCTGGTTGATCATCTTGCCCTTGGGGCCGATGACCTCGCCGATCTTGTCGACGGGGACCTTCACCGTGATGACGCGCGGCGCGAACGGGCTCATCTCGTCCGGGACGTCGATCGCCTCGGCGATGACGTCGAGGATCGCGAGACGCGCCTCCTTCGCCTGCGTCAGCGCGCCGGCCAGGACCGAGGCGGGGATGCCGTCGAGCTTGGTGTCGAGCTGGATCGCGGTGACGAACTCGCGCGTGCCGGCGACCTTGAAGTCCATGTCGCCGAACGCGTCCTCGGCGCCCAGGATGTCGGTGAGCGCCGCGTAGCGCGTCTCGCCGTCCACCGTGTCGGACACGAGGCCCATCGCGATGCCCGCGACGGGCGCGCGCAGCGGCACACCCGCGTTGAGCAGCGACAGCGTGGACGCGCAGACCGAGCCCATGGACGTCGAACCGTTGGAGCCGAGGGCCTCGGACACCTGGCGGATCGCGTAGGGGAACTCCTCGCGGCTCGGCAGCACGGGCATGAGCGCCCGCTCGGCGAGCGCGCCGTGGCCGATCTCGCGGCGCTTCGGCGAGCCGACGCGGCCCGTCTCACCCGTCGAGTAGGGCGGGAAGTTGTAGTTGTGCATGTACCGCTTGCGCGTCTCCGGGGAGAGCGTGTCGAGCTGCTGCTCCATGCGGAGCATGTTGAGCGTCGTGACGCCGAGGATCTGCGTCTCGCCGCGCTCGAAGATCGCGGAGCCGTGCACGCGGGGCAGGACCTCGACCTCGGCCGAGAGCGTGCGGATGTCCCGCAGGCCACGGCCGTCGATGCGGAAGCCGTCCGTGAGGATGCGCTGGCGGATGAGCTTCTTCTGCACCGACCGGTAGGCGGCGGAGAGCTCCTTCTCGCGACCCTCGAACTGCTCGGCGAGCTGGCCCACGACCTCGGCCTTGATCTCGTAGAGGCGGTTCTCGCGCGTCTGCTTGTCGGCGATGGACAGCGCCTCGCCCAGCGACGCGGTCGCGGCGGACTCGACGGCGGCGAACGCGTCGTCCTGGTAGTCCGGGAACGTCGGGAAGACCTGGGTCTCCTTGGCGGCCTTCGCGGCGAGCTCCTGCTGCGCCTCGACGAGCACCTTGATGAACGGCTTCGCGGCCTCGAGGCCCTGCGCGACGATCTCCTCGGTGGGCGCGGTCGCACCCTCCTGGATGAGGTTCCACGACTTCTCGGGCGCCTCGGCCTCGATCATCGCGATGGCCACATCAGCAGAGCCGTCGGCGGCCGTGACAACTCGACCCGCGACGACCATGTCGAACGTCGCACGCTCACGCTCGGAGTAGCGCGGGAACGCGACCCACTGGCCGTCGACGAGCGCGATGCGCACGCCACCGACCGGGCCGGAGAACGGCAGGCCGGACAGCTGCGTCGAGATCGACGCGGCGTTGATCGCCAGCACGTCGTACGCGTCGTCCGGGTGGATCGCGAGGACCGTGATGACGACCTGGACCTCGTTGCGCAGGCCCTTGACGAACAGGGGGCGCAGCGGGCGGTCGACCAGACGGCACGCGAGGATCGCCTCGGTCGAGGGACGGCCCTCACGGCGGAAGAAGGAGCCCGGGATCTTGCCGGCGGCGTACTGCCGCTCCTCGACGTCGATCGTCAGCGGGAAGAAGTCGAACTGGTCCTTGGGGTGCTTGCCCGCCGTCGTGGCCGACAGCAGCATCGTGTCGCCGTCCAGGTAGGCGGCGGCCGAGCCGGCGGCCTGCTTGGCCAGGCGGCCCGTCTCGAAGCGGACGGTGCGGGTGCCGAAGCGGCCGTTGTCGATGACGGCCTCGGCGAACTGGATCTCGGGACCCTCCACGGGTGCCCTCCTCGTTCTCGAAGGCGCCGGCCGGCCGCGGCGGTCTTCGACCGTGGTCCTCGGAGCGATGAGCTCCGGGGGCCACTACCGAGGACCGGACGAGCGGGCCGACGCGGTGGATGGTGCTGGGTGGTGCTGGTGGTGCTGGTCGTGCGGGAGGCACGCCGGCCGGACGGTCAGGCCCGACCGGGGCGAACATCGGACCAGCCCGGACCCTGTCGCGGGTCCGGGCTGGTCCGGAGGCTCAACGGCGCAGGCCGAGGCGCTCGATGATCGAGCGGTAGCGGTTGATGTCGACCTTCTGCAGGTAGCCGAGAAGACGACGACGACGACCGACGAGCAGCAGCAGGCCGCGACGGCTGTGGTGGTCGTGCTTGTGCTCCTTGAGGTGCTCCGTCAGGTCCTTGATCCGCTGGGTCAGGACGGCGATCTGCACCTCCGGCGAACCGGTGTCGCCCTCGTGCGTCGCGTACTCGGTCATGATGGCCTGCTTGGTGGCGCTGTCCAGGGACACGGTTCTCCAGGTTGTCTCGTTGCGCGGTGCTCCGGGGCATGTCCACCCGGGCTCTCTCGTTCCGCGGCCGTTCTGACGGCGTCGACCATCGTACCAGGCGGTTCGCACCACCCGGTCAGCCGGCCGCACCGCCCGGTCACCGGCCGCACCGCCCGGTCAGGCGGTCGCGGCGCCCGCGAGGACCGTGCGGACCTGCTCGACGTCCTCGCTCATGCGCTCGAGCAGCGCGTCGACCGAGTCGAACCGCAGCGTCGGGCGCAGGCGCTCGACGAGCTCGACGACGACCTGCTCGTCGTACAGGTCGAGGTCGTCGCGGTCGAGCACGTACGCCTCGACGCGGCGCTCCTGCCCGTCGAACGTCGGGTTGGTGCCGATCGACACCGCGGCCGGCAGCACGCGGTCGGGGTCCTCCGAGGTGACGGGCGTGCCGTCCGCGTGCCGCACGCGTCGCAGCCACCCCGCGTAGACGCCGTCGGCCGGGACCATGCCCGTCAGGTCGCCGCCGAGGTTCGCGGTCGGGTAGCCGAGCTCGCGACCCCGCGCGTCGCCGTGCACGACGGTCCCGCGCACGCGGTGCGGACGGCCGAGCACGCGCGCCGCCTGCACCACGTCCCCCGCCTCGAGCAGCTCGCGCGTCCACGTCGACGACCAGCGGCGGCGCAGCGGGTCCGCGGCCTGGTCCTCGGGGCTGCCCGGGTCCGCCGCAGGAGCGGGCGTGACGTCCTCGATGACCTCGACGTCGAACCCGTACCGCTCGCCGAGCGCGACCATGGTCGACAGGTCGCCCGAGTTCTGCCAGCCGAACCGCACGTCGCGCCCGACGACCACGGTGCGCGTCCGCAGCCCGTCGACCAGGTACCGCTCGACGAACTCCTGCGGCGTCTGCCGCGCGAAGTCGAGGGTGTAGGGCAGCAGGAGGACGGCGTCGAGACCCGTCTCCGCGAGCAGCTCGAGCCGGTCCTCGTCGCCCGTGATGAGCTCGGGTGCGCTGTCGGGGCGGTGCACCTGGAGCGGGTGCGGCGTGAACGTCACGGCGACGGCGCGCGCCCCGACGGCCCGCGCGTCGGCGCACATCCGCGTGAGGACGCTGACGTGCCCGCGGTGGACACCGTCGAAGTTGCCGATGGTGACGACCGACGGGCCGAACCCGGACGGGACGTCCGCGAGGTCGTTCCAGCGCTGCACAGGGAGGATCATGCCACCGCCGCGACCCACGCCTCGCGACGGTCCCGGTCACGGACGGTCAGCGGCAGTCCCGCGCTGCCGGGGCGGACCTGCTCCCCCACCCGGGGAACGGGCGCAAGCACGGGCGCGACGAACGGCGCGCGGCCGACCCGACGAGGGCCGGCCGCGCGCCGTGGTGGACCGTCCGTCAGCTGCGCGGCCGGTCGATGAGGAGCGCCGCCGGCTCCGTCCGCACGGAGCCCTCCGTGTTCGTGAAGACGGCGCGGTACTGCGTCGTCGCGGCGAGCACGGTCACCGGGACCCGCAGCGTCGTCGACGTCGCCCCCGGGATCGTGTGCCACGACCCGCGGGCCCAGCGCACCTGCCACGCGACGCGCGGCTCGGGGTACCCGTCGGCGGCGGCGCGGAAGGTGGCGACCGTGCCGAGCCGGGCCTTGACGTCCGTCGGCTGCTGCGTGACGACCGGTGCGCCCCGCTGCACCGTGAGCCGGGCGGCGGCCGACTCGACCGTGCCGGACGCGTTCGTGAACACCGCCCGGTACCGGTTGCCGTCGGTGCTGCCGGTCGCACGGACCGTGAGCGTGGCGCTCGTCGCGCCCTTCACGTCCTTCCAGCCCCCGCGGGCGCCCTTCACCTGCCACTGCACGGTCGGCGCCGGGACGCCGCTCGCCGCTGACGTGAAGGTCGCGTCGGTGCCGACGCGGACCGTGGCGTCGACGGGCTGCTGCGTGATCGCGGGCGCCACGGCCGCCGGCTCGCCGGCGCCCTGGTCGGCGACCCACGACGCGACCCAGGACAACGCCGAGTTCCAGTTGACCGTGATCTCGTTCGTCGACCACGCCTGGATCTCGTCGACGTAGCACGCCGAGGGCGCGCAGCCCGCCGGGAAGGCGGCCTTGGTCGTCGGGTCCCACGTGCCGGCCTGCGAGTTCGGACCACCGGCGAGCGAGCCGGGCGGCGGGCTCGGCAGCGACGGGTCGAGCTGGTGCGCGAACCACCGGCTGTGCTGCTGGTGCGAGGCGACCTCGCCCCAGCCCGTCACGTACGACTGGTTGAGCGCGTTGCGGCCCAGCAGGTAGTCGAGCCCCTCGAGCGTCGACGCGCGGAACCTCGCGTCGCCGGTGAGGTCGTACGCGGTGGCGACGACGACCAGGTTGTTCGCGACCTGCGAGCTCGAGCCCCACACGTACTGACCGCCCGGCGGCGAGTACAGCGACCCGAA
This sequence comes from Cellulomonas septica, assembly GCF_012396155.1. GTDB lineage: Bacteria > Actinomycetota > Actinomycetes > Actinomycetales > Cellulomonadaceae > Cellulomonas > Cellulomonas septica. The sequence goes on from NZ_JAAXOY010000068.1 coordinate 6,544, forward strand.
GCCCTGCTCGGCCTGCGCGGCGAGGTACTCCTCGGCACCCGCGACGACCGACGCGCGGACGTCGTCGCGGTCCGGCAGCGCGCTCGGGACGGTCGCGAGGTCGAGCCGGCCGAGCGCCGCGACGCTCCCCCAGCTGAACCCGTCGGCCGTGAACACGTCCGCCGTGTGCACGGGCGACGACGTGACGGCCTGCGCGAACGCGTCCTCGCCCGTCGTCAGGTACAGCTCCGCCGCGGCCCAGTAGAACTCGTCGGACACCTCGGAGTCGTTGTACGCACCACCGCCGTCCGCACCGGCCTCGCCGGGCGCGTAGAGCGCCGGGTGCGCCTGCGCAGCCGCCCACGTCGAGCGTGCGGCGTCGAGCAGCGTCGCGGCGAACTCGGCGTCGTCCTCCTCGAACAGCCGCGCACCCTGCGCCGCGACGGCGGACAGGTTGAGCGTCGCCGCGGTCGACGGCCGGTGCAGCGAGCGCACCTGCGGGTCGTCGGCCGGGAGCAGCGGCAGGCCGGTCCAGCCCTCGTCGTGCACCTTGTGGTGGACCATGCCCGCGTACTCGCCCTCGGGGACGATCATCGAGAGCATCCACTCGAGCTCCCAGCGCGCCTCGTCGAGCACGTCGGGCACGTCGTTGCCGTGCTCGGGCACGTCGAGCGTGCCGTCCGCGAGCGCCTCGGCCGTGCCGGCGTGCAGCGCGCGCTCGTACGTCTGGAGCAGCTGCCCGACCGCGATGCCGCCGTTGACGACGTACTTGCCGTGGTCGCCCGCGTCGTACCAGCCGCCGCTCACGTCGAGCCGGTAGTCGCACGTCCAGCCGTCGTAGTAGTCGCGCGGCCCGATGCAGGGGACGTCCGTGTCGCCCTGGTTGGGCGCGACACCGACGTGCCCGGCCTCGCGGGCGTACTCCTCGCCGACGACGTCGGCCTCGATCTCGGTGCCCGAGCGCGCGAGGTAGAAGTAGTTGAGCGCGTCGTACCGGAGCTGCTGGTAGAGGTCGGCCGCGATGTCGAACGGCCGGCTGGTCTCGCCGTCGGCGACGAGCGTGTACCCCTCGCCCTCGGTCGTCACGTCGGAGAAGTCGATGACGTGCACGGCCTGCTCGGCCGACGCCTCGACACCGCGCGGCTCGCTCGTGCCGTCGGCCACGACCTCGCCGTCCGCGTCGCGCAGCTCCCACGCCACCGCGTCGGCCGCGTCGGTCACGAGCGTCGCGCGCTTCGGGCCGAACGGCAGGTAGCCGACCTGGTTGACCCGCACCCGCGGTCCCGTGTCGGGCTCGTACCCGGGCGGCGGGGTCGCGGACGTCCTCAGCGAGACGTCGGAGATGCAGAACTCGTACGGCGCGGCCTTGCCGAGGTGGAACGCGAGCTGGCCCGGCGCGGTCCCGTCGGGCGGGAACGTGAGGTTCGACGTGAACGCGTACTCGAGCGTCGTCGGCTCACCGGTGAGCGGTGCCGAGCCCTGCTCGAACGCGGTCCGGTAGGCGCCGCCGCCCTCGCCGACGATGACGCGCACCGGCATGTCGGGCGTCGCGCTCGCCGTGAACGACAGGACGTAGTTCTCGCCCTCGTCGACGGGCAGCCCGTTGTAGGACAGTCCCGCGTCCCAGGGGTTGGCCTGACCGCCCGGGAGGTCGACGCACATGCGGCCGTCGGCGAAGACGGGGTCGCTCGTGCCGTACAGCGACCACGGGCCGAGCGACTCGGCGAACGAGGTGTGCGACAGGAGCTCGACGTCCGAGCCCAGGGACACGTCGTCGAGGCAGAAGGTCCACGCGTCGGCGCTGAACCCGCCGAGCTGGAAGGCGATCTGGCCCTCGGGGTCGTCGGGCGCGGGGGTCGCGGGGTACGTCGCGGACGCGGTGAACGTCTCGCTGACCTCGGTCGGGTCGGACGTGAGGGCGGGGCTCGTGTCGAGCACGGTGCCGTACGGCGCGCCGTTCTGGCCGACGAGCGCGCGGATCGTGACGTCCGTCGAGGCGCTGGCCGTGTAGGCGAGCGTGTACGTCGAGCCCTGCTCGATCGCGACGCCGTTGAGGACGACGCCCACGCCGTACTGCGCCGACCCCGCCGGAACGTCGACGCACAGCGCGCCGGTGCTCGTGTCGACGGGCCCGTCGGTGCCGTAGGCCACCCAGCCCTCGGCGCCGGACTCGAAGGTCCCCTCCCCGATCTGCGACGCGGCGAGCGCCGTGCCGCTTCCTGCCAGCGCGAGGGCGACGGTCGCCACGACGGCCGTCGCGCCCCTGCGCGCGTGTGATGACGTGCGAGAAACCACTCTGTCTCCCCTGTCGTAGGAGCGCTCCCATCACATGAGCGGGAGCACCGGTGCGGCGGCGGCAGGTTAGGCAGGCGCAGCCCGACGAGAGAAGCGAATCGATCCGACCAAATCGATTTGGTGCCGCAGGGTGCGGGGGCCGGCCGGCCGACAGGTCGCACCGGCACCGGCCGGCTCGCCCGACCGCGGTGACGGGCGGACGGCGTCAGGTCGACGCAGGGGCGAAGACGAGCACCGGGCGGACCCGCGGGCCGCGCTCCTCGACGAGCCCCACGAGCGTCCCGTCGGGCCCGAAGGCCGCGACGGTCCCGCCCGGCCCGCCCGGGACCGGTGCGAGCGACTGCCCGTACGACAGCGCGCGCTCCTCCGCGTCCGTGAGCTCGCGGACCGGGAACGTCGCCCGCGCCGCGTCGGCCAGCGGCAGCA
>NZ_JAAXOY010000680.1 GCF_012396155.1 Cellulomonas septica
ACAGCGTCTCGTCGACCGCGTCGACGTCAGCTCCGACGCCGACGGCACGCGCACGGTCGTGCTGCGCAAGGCGCTGCCCGACCCCCGCAGGCTGTCGCCCGCGCGGCTCGACGAGGTCCGGGCGTCGCTCTCGCGGCCCCGCGCCGCGGACGCGCTCGACGAGCTGCGCGTGCAGAACACCGAGCTGGTGAGCGCGCTCGAGGCGCTCGCCGCCCGCGAGCAGGACCTGGTCCGGGCCAACGAGGAGCTCGAGGAGACCAACCGCGGCGTCATGGCGATGTACACGCAGCTGTCCGACGAGCTCGAGGAGACGAACAGCGGCGTCGTCGCGCTCTACGCCGAGCTCGACGAGCGCGGTCGTCAGCTCGCCGCCGCCAACGACGCCAAGACGCGCTTCCTGCGCAGCGTGAGCCACGAGCTGCGCGCGCCCGTCAACTCGATCCTGGGCCTCACGTCGCTGCTCGCCGAGGGTGCGCTCGACGAGGACCAGCGCATCCAGGTCGGCTACCTCGACTCGAGCGCACGCGCGCTGCTCGGCATGGTCAACGAGCTCCTCGACCTCGCGCGCGCCGAGTCGGGACGGCAGCACGTGCACCGGGTCCGCGTGGACCTCGCGGCGCTGCTCGGCGACCTCCAGGGCACCGTGCGCCCGCTCCTGCGGCCCGGCGTGGCCCTGCACGTCGACGTCCCGACGGGCGTCGAGCTCCACACCGACCCCGACCTCCTGGGCCGCGTGCTGCGCAACCTGCTGACCAACGCCGTGAAGTTCACGGACGCCGGCGCGGTCGACGTCGCGGTCACGGTGCCCGCGGGCGGCGTCGTGGTCGTCACCGTCCGGGACACGGGCATCGGGATCCCCGCCGAGCACCTCGAGACGGTGTTCGAGGAGTTCTTCCAGGTGCCGAACCGCCTGCAGCCCTCGGTCAAGGGAACGGGCCTCGGCCTGCCGTACGCGCGGCGCGTCGCCGAGGCGCTCGGCGGGTCGCTCCAGGTGGCGAGCGTCGTCGGCGAGGGCAGCACGTTCACGCTCACGCTCGAGCGCACGACGGCCCCGGCGCTCGGACGCGTGCTCGTCGTCGACGACGACGACGCCGCGCGCGCGGTCGTGCGCGGTCTCCTCGCACCCTCGGCGGCCCAGGTCGTCGAGGCGCGCGACGGCGCCGAGGCGCTCGACGTGATCGCCGCCGGCGCCGTGGACGCGGTGCTCATGGACGTGCGCATGCCCGGCGTCGACGGGGTCGCGGCCCTGCACGCCCTCCGCGCGGACGCGCGCTGGTCGACGCTGCCGGTGGTGCTCATGTCGACGCTCGACGAGCCACCGGTCGCGGGCGTGCCGTTCGTCGCGAAGACGGCCCTGGACGCCGACGGTCTCGCGGACGTCCTCAGCCGCGCGACCGGGGCGGCCGGTGCGACGGAGGTCGCACCATGACCGACGTGACCGCGCGCGTGCTCGTCGTCGACGACACCGAGGCCCACCGCTACGTCATGGCCAGCTGGCTGCGCCGGGCGGGCTACCAGGTGACGGAGGCGGCGACGGGCCGGGCCGCGCTGGACGCCGCCGCGGGGCACGACGCCGTGGTCCTCGACGTCAACCTCCCCGACATGTCCGGCTTCGACGTGTGCCAGGTGATCAAGGCCGACCCGGCCACCGCGGTGCCCGTCGTGCACGTGTCGGCGACGAGCATCGACGCCCGGGCACGCACGTCAGGGCTCGAGCGCGGCGCGGACGCCTACCTGATCGAGCCGCTCGACCGGGACGAGTTCCTCGCGACCGTGGCGGGCCTGTGCCGCTCGCACCGCGCCCGTCGTGGCATCACCGAGCACGCCCGCCGGCTCGCGGACCTCACGGCGGCGGTCGTCCCGCTGGGCGCGGCACGCTCGCTCG
>NZ_JAAXOY010000681.1 GCF_012396155.1 Cellulomonas septica
CCGCGGTGTCGGCGCAGGGGCTCGACGGCGTCGTCGACCTGCGCGGCCGCCTGACGCGTCCCCAGGTGCGCGCCGCCTACGCGCACGCCGACGTGTTCCTCGCCCCTGCCGAGCTCGAGGCGTTCGGCATCGCCGCGCTCGAGGCCCGGACCGCCGGGCTCGCGATCGTGGCGCGCCGGGGCACGGGCATCGCGGAGTTCGTCACCGACGGCGTCGACGGGCTGCTCGTCGCCGACGACGCGGAGATGACCGAGGCCGTCGTGCACCTCGCCAAGGACGGCCGGCTGCTCGCGGGCATCCGCACGCACAACCGCTCGGTTCGTCCCGCGTTCGGCTGGGACGACGTGCTGGGAGCGGCGCTCGCCGAGTACGAGCGCGCCCGCGCGATGCGCTGACCGGCAGTTTCGATACTTTTTTGTTGCGGACGCACTGAACCGATTCGTCGTACGCCCCGTTGTCACATCGTGGACAACTCCGCGCATCACACCCGTGACAGCGGCTAGCGTCACGGGGACCGCGCGGTGCATGTCCTCGCCGGGGTCGCTCGTCCACACCTGACCTCGGCACGTCCGTGATACCGACCCATCAGGGGGACCACCATGTCCGCACGTGCACGCCGCCGTCCCGTCCGGCTCCTCGGCACCCTCGTCCTCGCGCTCGGAGCGCTCCTCGCCGTCGCCGGCGTCGCCACCTGGTTCGGCGTCGGCGCGAGCCTCGGCCAGGAGGAGATCCACGTCTCCGACGACGCCCCGGCGTTCGCCGGCCAGCTCGTCGACACCCCGTGGGAGGCGTGGTCCCAGGCCGAGGCCATCCGCGGTCACGCGATGGCCGAGTCGGACGGCCGCACCTACGCCGAGCTCGACCAGGACGACGCCGCACGACCGATGGTCCAGACGGCCTCGTTCCTGCGCGCGTCGCTCATGACGTCCGTCATCGCCTTCGGCGTCTCGCTCCTCGTCGTCGGTGTCGGCGTCGGCTTCCTGCTCGCCGGGAGCGCGCTGCGCTCCCTCGCCGCGTCGACGAGCGGGCCCGACGCGCGGCACGACGCGACCGACGAGACGCGCCCCGTCGCCGTCCCCGCCTGAGCGCGCGAGACCCCGTCGAGGTCTGCCGGGCGGCCCCCGCGGTCGCCCGGCAGGCCGCTGCTCGCGGGTGTGTCGCCCGTTACCTCCTGTTCTGCCCACCGACCTGGGGATACGCTCGCCAGGAAGGTGCTGTCTCGTGAGCTCGGCCTGTCGGGCCCGGGTGTCCGGGCCCGTTCTGTCAGTGGTGCAGAAGGGATCGGGAAATGTCGAGTGCTGCAGTGGGGGAACGGTCGGGCGCGGTGCGCGTCATCGGCCTCATCACCGTCGTCCTGGGCGTCGTCTTCATCGTCGCCGGGGGAGTCACGTGGGGAGCGGTCGCGAGCAACCTCGCCGCCGAGAAGATCACGGTGTCCGACGACGCGTCGGCCTTCCAGGGCCAGCTCGTCGACACGCCCTGGGAGGCGTGGGTCCAGGCGGACATCATCAACACGCACGCGCTCGAGGCGTCGGGCGGCAAGACGTACGCGGAGCTCGACCAGGACGACCCGACGCGCTCGACGGTGATGACCGCGTCGTTCCTGAGGGCGTCGCTGTTCACCTCGGTCGTCGCGTTCGGCGTCGCGCTCCTGGTGTTCGGCGTCGGCGTCACGTTCGTGCTCGTCGGCTGGGCGCTGCGCAAGGTCGGGACCGTCCCGCGCGCCGTCGTCACCGACACGCCCCAGACGGCGCCGCCCGCGACCGCCAACGTCTGACCGGCCGGCCGCGTCGTCGCGGTCCCGTCGGCAGCACGACGAAGGTCCGGTCCCCGGGGTGGGGACCGGACCTTCGTGCGTGCGGGCGGCCGCGGCGGGGGTGCG
>NZ_JAAXOY010000682.1 GCF_012396155.1 Cellulomonas septica
GCGGGGCGCTGGTCCTCGGCGACCTGCCCCACGACGGTCACGGGCAGCCCCTCGTGCGCGAGGAGCTGGCTGAGCTCGCCGAGCGAACGGCGGTCCCGGCTGTCCGCGACGAGCGCGACGCCGAGCGCGGGCATCCGGCGGGTCGAGGTCGCGCGCATCTGGGCGAGCCAGCGCAGGCGCTCACGGAGGTGCGCGTACGACTCGAGGCGCGGGCGTGCGAGGAGCACGAGCACGTCGGCCGCCGCGACGACGGGCATGACCGGGCTGCCGGCCTGGACGCGCCCGCAGTCGACGACGACGTCCCGCGTCGGGTGGTGCGCGAGCGCCGACGCGAGCGCCGGCACCGCCGGCGCGATCCCGGTCATCTGCTCGGGGCTCGTCACGCCGCACAGCACGTCGAGACCGCCCTCGAGCTGCTGCAGGTGGTCGTCGAGGCTGTCGTTCGCGAGCCCGCGACGCGCGTCGGCCGCGAGCGACAGGACGCCGCGCTCGGGGTCGAGCGGCCCTCGCGACGCCGTCCGGCCCAGCAGCGACACGTCGCCCCCGGCGGGGTCCGCGTCGACGAGGACCACGTCCGACGGCCACACGCCTGCGAGGACGCGCGCGGTCGTGCTGACGCCGGGCGAGCCCTTCGCGGAGCCGATCGCGACCAGCACGCTCAGCCCCCCTGACCGACGACCGGCGTCCCGCGGCTCACGAGGACGGCCGAGAGCGACGCCTCGGCGGCGGCCGCGGCCAGCTCGGCGCCGTCGGACTCGTCGACGATGAACGTCGCGGTCACCTGACCGCCGTTGGCGCCCTCCGTCGGGGTCGTCGCCGAGCTCACGAGCGCGTCGGCCACGAGCACGGTGCCCTTGCCGTCCGCGACCCGGACGAGCTGGACGACGTCACCCGCCAGCAGACCGGACGCGGGCGCACGGCCCTCCTCGAACGAGGCACCGACCGCGACCTTGCCGTCCTGCAGCGTGCGGGTCGTGGTGAGCATCGACGTGTCGACGAGCTGGCCCTTCGTCACGGCGATCCGCGCGAACTGGCCGACGACGAGCTCCTGCTGCGACGCGGGCACCAGGAGCGTGCCCTCGGACGCGACGGGCGTGGTGGCCAGCGCGTCGTCGGTGATCTCCTCGCCGACCGCGATGTCGCGCGCGGCGACCAGCACGGGGACGCGCTCGTCGGCGCGGAGGGCGAGCAGGCCGGCCGCCGCGGCACCGCCCACGATGAGCAGCACCGCGAACGCCGCGAGCAGGGGACGCCGCTCGCGCGGTGCGTGCGGGAGCCGTTCGGCACGGGCCGCGCCCGCCGACGCCATCCCGCGCTCGTCACGGGCGCGGCGGCGGTCCTGCGCGGCCACGCCCCCGGGCGTGCTCGTGTTCACCGTCATCGATGGGGGTCCAACCTCGCTGCGGGGGTTCGTGCAAGGACTGCATGACTATAGGGGCAAATCGGACGGTGACGGTCGCGCGCGGTCCGGGTCGCGTCCGGTCCCGGCGCGTCTACCATGGCCGCCGACCACAGCCCGAGGGAGGCCTTCCATGCCGACGAGCGCGCACTTGCCTGCGGCGACAGCTCTCGCGCGACGAGGGACCGCCCGTCAGCGCGCAGGGGGCACCCGGTGACCGCACGCCCGCACACTTCACCTGATCGGGTGGCGACCGTCCCGGCGACATGGCCGCTCGTCCGTGCGCAGCTGCGACCCGACGACACGGGGACCGTGCACGTCAACGAGCACGCCTACGCGTGCGCCGCCTCCGCGACGGCGGCCCGCGCCGGCGCATGAGCCTGGGCAACCTGGGCATCCAGACGAAGATGATGCTGCTGCTCGGTCTCGTGGCGTTCGTCGCCCTCGGCTCGGGCGCCTTCGCCTACGTCGCCCTC
>NZ_JAAXOY010000683.1 GCF_012396155.1 Cellulomonas septica
CCGGCCGGCACGACGGAGGGGACGGGTCAGGGCAGGACGCGCAGCTCGTCGTCGAACGACGCGACGAGCCGGCGCAGGGCGGGGTCGAGCCGCACGGCGGGCGACCGAAGCCGCTCTCGCTGCGCGCGCCTGCGCGGCACGACGGGCCGCGTCCGCGGTGATCCTGTCCTGCGTCGCCGTCGGTCGGTCCACGGTGGCACCTCCTGTCCCGGGCCCGGCATGGAGCACCGGGAGCCCTGCGCCCGGGGTCAGCAGCCCCGGCGATCCGCCGCTCGTCGTCCCGCAATCGGCCGATCCGACCGCAGGCGCCTCGCGCGACCGTCGGAACGTCCCCGACCGGCGGAGCCGGCCCGTGCGTTCGCTCACGGCGACCACGCGCAGCGCCTCCGAGAACCGGTCGTCAGCCCGGGACTCGAGCAGCTGCTGCCGGTGCCGCAGCTTGTGCGGCACCAGGTAGGCCCCCCACAGAGCCACGAGCGCCAAGGCGACGAGGCCTGCGAGATCGTCCACGTCACGACGGTAGGGGGCGTTCCGCGGACTCGCCGGGACCATATCGGCGTGTCGGGTGGCGCGTCACCCCGCGGAGGCTCCACGGGTCGCGCGCCAGCGGGCGAGCAGCCCCTCGGGGACCTCCTCCGTCGTGAGGGCGAACGTGCGGTGGTCGCACCAGCGGCCCTGGATGTGCAGGTACCGCTCGCGCAGCCCCTCGTCGCGGAAGCCGAGCTTCTCGACGACGCGCAGCGACGGCCGGTTCTCCGGGCGGATGTTGATCTCGACGCGGTGCAGGCCGAGGACGCCGAAGCAGTGGTCCGTCGCGAGCGCGACCGCCGTCGGCGTGATTCCCCGCCCCGCGACGTGCTCCGACACCCAGTAGCCGATGCTCGCCGACCGCAGCGACCCGTACGCGATCGACGCGACCGTGAGCTGGCCCACGAGCCGGTCCTCGAAGTCGACCGCGAACGGCAGCGTCACCCCCGACCGCGCCTGCGCCGACAGCGTGCGGACGAACGCACCGAACGTCGGCCGCACCGCCGGGGGCGGCTCGGGGCTCGTCGCGTCCCACGGCTCGAGCCAGCCCGCGTTGCGCGAGCGCAGCTCCATCCACGTGTCCTGGTCACGCCGCCGCAGCGGCCGCAGCCGCACGGGCCCGTCCTGGAGGACGGCCGGCCACCCGACCGCCACCTCACCCCTCCAGCACGAGACAGTGGACGACCTGGCCCGGGTGGACCGTCAGGTCCTGCTCGCCGACGACGGCCAGGGCGTTCGCGTGGGCCAGGTCGCGGACGGTCGGCGCGGAGGGCTCGCCGACGGGTGTCACGCGGTACCCCTCGTCGGGGGATCCGAGGACGGTCGCGGGCACGAACTGGCGGAGCCCGGGCGGGGACACCCAGCCGCTCGTCGCCTCGGCCGCGACGGACGGACGGAAGAGCTCGGCGTGGCCGGCCATCGCCCGGAGCGCGGGGCGGACGAACACCTCGAACGACACCTGGGCGGCGACGGGGTGGCCCTGCAGCGCGAAGATCGGGACGGCGCGGTCGCGGCCGAGCTCGTCGCCGACGGAGCCGAACCCGTGCCGGAAGCCGGGCGTCATCGCGACCTGGTCGAGCCGGACGGTCCCGAGCGGTGCGAGCACGTCCTTGACGGTGTCGTGCGCGAGCTCGGACAGCCCGCCGGTGACGACGACCATGTCCGCGCGGACGAGCTGGTCGTCGAGGGCCTCGCGCAGCGTGGCGCGGTCGTCCGCGACGATCCCGACGCGCACGGCGTTGGCGCCGGCGTCGCGGACGGCGGCCTCGAGCGCGTGCCCGTCGGCCTCGAACGTCGCGCCGTCGCGCGCCCCGACCGTGCCGGGCTCGACGAGCTCGTCACCG
>NZ_JAAXOY010000684.1 GCF_012396155.1 Cellulomonas septica
GACGACGCGAAGGCCCGCCGGGCGGAGGACGCCTGGCGGGCCTTCGTCGGAGCCGGGGCCGCGCGGTCAGCCCCGCGTGAGCCGCAGCCTGTGCGCGACCGCGGAGATCCCGGTCGCGATCTTGTGGCTGCGGGTCGACCGCAGCACCTCGAGGTCGTGGCGCGCGCCGGCGAGCGCGGTCTCGAGCTCCTCGAGCCGCGCCTGCGTCGCGAGGTCCCGCTGCTGGATCGCGCGGTCCGAGTGGTGCCCGCCGAGCGCCAGGACGGTCGGCACGGTCGCGTCGGTGGGCTCGCGCGAGCACACGAAGTAGAAGTAGAGGAACTGGTCGCGCTCGAGCGGTGCGAGGTTGTGCACCGTCGCCTCGACGACGCCCTCGGTCGAGAAGTCCTCCTGCGTGCCGACCGCGACCGCCTGCCACGTCGCCTGGAAGAAGGGCTTCACGTGCGCGAAGTGCGGGGCGAGGAGCTCGCGCAGCTCGTCGTAGACGAACTCGTGCAGGTGGTAGTGGTTGCCCTCGACGAACTCGAGGTCGTTCGGGGTGGAGACGAGGGCGACACCGCCGGGTGCGAGCACCCGGTCGATCTCGGCGACGAACGCCCGGTAGTCCTCGACGTGCTCGATCGTCTCGAACGTCACGACGACGTCCACGGAGTCGTCCTCGAGCGGGATGCGCTCGGCGTTCCCGTGCCGGAACTCGAGGTTGTCCGCGCCGTACTGACGGGTCGCGTACGCGACGGCCACCTCGCTGACGTCGACGCCGACGACCGAGGCGGCCGTGCCGGCCAGCAGGCTGCTGCCGTAGCCGGACCCGCTCGCGATGTCGAGGACGCGCTTGCCGCGCACGATCTCGGCGGCGGCCTGGTAGCGCGTGAGGTGCTCGGCGTAGAGCAACGACGGTCGGTGGAACGCGGGGATCATCCGCTCGCCGTCGTTCTCGATGTCCACCGCGTCCGCGTCCACCGCGTCAGTCATTGCCGTCCGCCTCCTGCACGTGCCGTCTGTCCCACGGCGCCGCGCGCCGACCGGTCAGGATACCCGTCCGAACGGGGTCATCCGGACGTGCGCGTGTTGACCCACGGGTCGCGCCAGGCGAGCCATGACCAGTAGCGCCGGAGGTAGGCGGTCTCGTCCGCGCGGATGACGGGCGACCGGGTCGACGACTCGTAGTGGTGCAGGGACGCGGCCGGCGTGACCACCACCCGCAGACCCTCGCGCACCACCTTGTGGCACAGGTCGACGTCGTTGTAGTTGAGGGGGAGCTCCTCCGCCATGCCGCCCACCTCGGTGAACAGGCGGCGCGACATCAGCAGGCACGCACCGGTGGCGGCGGTGAAGTCCGCGTCGAGCACGCCCGCCCCGAAGTGGTCGTGGCCGGCCGGCTGCTGCTGGAACAGGTGCCACGGCTCCCACGCGTCCGAGTAGACGACCCCGACGTGCTGGATGACCCCCTCCTCGTGCAGGAGCTGTGCGCCGACGACGCCGATCGACGGGTCCTGGAGGACCGAGACCATGCGGTCGAGCCAGCGGGGCTCGATCGCCTCCACGTCGTCGTTGAGCAGCAGGACGAGCTCACCACGGGCGGCCGCCACGCCGACGTTGACCGACCGCGCGAAGTTGAACGGTCCCGTCGCGGGCGCGACGACGAGCCGGTCGCCCACGACGTCGGCGACGGACGCGACGACCGCGGTGTCGGTGCCTTCCGACGGCACGAGCACGAGCTCCCACCGCGCGTACGCGGTGCCGTCGACGAGCGAGCGCGCGCACATCTCGGCGAGCAGCGTGTCCTCGCCGCGCACCGTGCGCCGTCCGCCGCCCGTGGGGACGACGACGGACACGAGCGGCGGCTCGGGGACCGCGCGCCACGTGCG
>NZ_JAAXOY010000685.1 GCF_012396155.1 Cellulomonas septica
CTCGACGAGGCCGCCGAGGGCTGGCCCGGGTCGGCCGGCCACGGCAGCTCCGCGCCGGTGCTGTCGGGCGACGACTGCGTCCTCGCCGACGAGGTCGTCGCACGCGGCGCGACGGCGCGCACCGACCTCAGCGGCTGGGGGCCGTACGGCGACGACGCGTCCGCCGACGACGCCTACCGCTACGTGTGCGAGTTCCGCGGCGACGACCTGAGCGCGCAGCTCCAGCTCATCCAGGCGGGCTCACCCACCGACGCCGGCGCGACCGTCGACCTGTTCCTCGACCAGCGCACGACGTCGGACCAGGAGAACGAGGCGTCGACCGTGCAGGTGGCCGGGGTCGACGTGCACGTCAACCAGCGCTGGTACCCCGGCCCCGGGTACGGCGAGGCGACCGCGCTGTTCCACGACGAGGCCGCGGACGCGCTCGTCCAGCTCGAGGTCTCGTCGCTCGACGAGGACGCGTTCGAGGCGTACACCGCGCAGCAGGTCGCCGACGACCTGATGGAGCAGCTCGGCCGCGCCTGACCCTCAGGCCGCCACCGGCACGGTCGGCGCGAACGGCAGGATCTCCTCCTCGCCCCCGTCGACGACGAGGCAGCTGCTCTCCGGCACCTCGAGCCACGCCCCGCGCAGGTCGCCGAGCGGCTCGGAGACGACGACCCGCGTCTCGTCGGACAGGTCGTGCAGCACGGGGTTGTCCGGGTACTGGTGCCGCAGCACCGCGACGTCCCGGTTGCGGAACAGCGAGCGCGAGCGCCCCTCCGACGAGTAGCGGAACGCCCACAGCCGGCGGCCGTCGGTCACCGCGACCGTGCCCTGCACGGGGTAGGTGACGCCGTGGCGACGCCCGGTGTCCTCGACGAGGCCGACCGCGGCGGCGACGGCGGACGGCGGGTCGTCCTGGAGCCCGAGGGTCAGCGCGAGGTGGAACAGCGTCTCGGAGTCGGTCGTGCCCTCGATGAGCGGGAAGAGCGACGGGTCGACGGCGAGCTGCAGGTCGCGCTTGAACGTCGCGAAGCCGTCGACGAACCCGTTGTGCATGAAGAGCCACCCGTCGTGCCGGAAGGGGTGGCAGTTGGTCTGCTGGACGGCGGAGCCGCTGGTCGCGCGGACGTGCGCGAAGACCGTGCCGGACCGCACGTGCGCCGCGAGCTCGCGCAGGTTCCGGTCGCTCCACGCGGGCTCGATGCTGCGGAACAGGCCGGGCGTCGGGGAGTGCTCGTCGTACCAGCCGACGCCGAACCCGTCGCCGTTGGTCGGCTCGGCGCCGAGCCGGCTGTGCAGGCTCTGCACGACGAGGGAGTTCGCGGGCTTGTAGAGCAGCTCGTCGAGCGTGACCGGGGAGCCCGTGTAGGCGAGCCAGCGGCACATGGTCGGCCTCCTTGCCGGCGCCCGCGGGTCGGGCCCGTCGTGCTCACTCTGCGCCGGTTCGTCGGCGTTGCCCAGCCCCGCGGACGGTCACGAGCGCCGCGGCGACGGTGCGACGGGGTGCGGCACCCCCGCGCGACGCCTCGAGCGCCGACGGCGGGCGCCCGACTATCGAAACTCACGGTCCTGAGCTCGCGCGCGCGATGTCGCGTCGATGCCGGACCGGGCGGTCCGCACTTAATCGGTTCGGGATCCTGGCAACCCCTCGGCATCGCTTCCGAGTTGGTCCACACTCGGCGTCGATAACGATATCGACGCCGTCGGGCGCACCTCTCGCCCGCGGCACGTCCGGTCGCCGACCGCACCGCACCGCGCTGCGGGCCACGTCCGGACGACCTCCGCCCGTCCCGACGATCGGCACGAAGGAGTGCACGATGACCGATACTTTCGTTCGAAGCCGCGGCGGCCCCCGCCACCGGCGACGCCGCCCGTTC
>NZ_JAAXOY010000686.1 GCF_012396155.1 Cellulomonas septica
CCCGGCGGCCGCGTCGGCCGGGGCGGGGCCCGACCGCGGTGCGGCGAACGCGTCGCGGATCGTCGTGGCGGTCGCCTCGACCTCGTCGCGACGCGTCTGCCAGGCGGCCGCGATCCCGGCCAGCACCTCGGGGAACGACGGGACGCCGTGCACGGGCCGCGGCGGGAAGTACGTGCCGCAGAAGAACGGGGTGCCCTCGGGCGTCGTGAACACCGTCATCGGCCAGCCGCCCTGACCGGTGAGCGCCTGCGTCGCGGCCATGTAGACCGCGTCGACGTCGGGCCGCTCCTCGCGGTCGACCTTCACGTTGACGAAGTGCGCGTTCATGAACGCGGCGGTCGCGTCGTCCTCGAACGACTCGTGCGCCATCACGTGGCACCAGTGGCACGCCGCGTACCCGACGGACACGAGCAGCGGGACGTCGCGACGACGGGCCTCCGCGAAGGCGTCGTCGCCCCACTCCCACCAGTCGACGGGGTTGTCCGCGTGCTGCCGCAGGTACGGGCTCGTGCTGGCGGTCAGGCGGTTCGTCATGACGCTCCCCTCCACGGGGCGTCCGGCTCCCCGGGAGCGTCCGACGCTACGCGCGGACCGGCGACGCCGCGCGGGCGGTGAGACCCGCGCGGCGTCGGGGGATCAGCGCGCGGCGCCCTTGAGGGTGCCCGTGACGAGCTCGCCGTCGGTGTCGAGGACGCACTGGACGACGCGGTCGTCGACGCCGTCCCAACCCGCCTGCGTCGGCGTGAGGGGCCAGAGGTAGAGCGCGGAGTCGTCGTAGGGGATGCCGACGAACGTCTCGAACTCGGCGGCGCAGAACTCCTCGCCCTGCGCCTGCACCTCGGCGTCACCCGGGAAGTCGCCCTCGGGCAGCTCGGTCTCGGCGTAGATCTCGCCGTCGTGGGGGTCGGTGCAGGGGACGACGGGGAGGGACTCCATCTCGGTGTCCTCCTCCATCCCGCTCACGTTGATGCAGTCGCCGACCTGCACGGAGAAGACGTCGGCGTCGGCCGACTCGGTGATCTGGCCGCCGGGCGACTCGCGCGGCGCCTCCTCGGGGCCGAGGAGCGCGCAGCCGGACAGCGCGAGGAGCAGGAGGGCGGGGGCGGCGACGGACGTCGCGACGCGCCGGGTGGGGAGCACGGGTACTCGATTCCGGGGGCAGACGGGGAGCCAGGGGCGGAGGCCCGGACTGGCGACGCGGCATCCAACCACGGGCGCGAACCTGTGCGTGGGCTGTGTGACCCGCTTCACATCCGGCCGACGGAACCGCAGGTCCGCCGTTCACCGCGACGTCGCTCGCGGGGCCTACCGACGTGTCGGTGGTCGGGTCCACGATGGGCCCGTCCGCACCGGATCGACGAGGAGGTCCCCCATGGCCGTGACCCTGAACCCGTACCTCAACTTCCGCACGGGTACCCGCGAGGTGATGGAGTTCTACCAGTCCGTCTTCGGGGGCGAGCTGAACGTCAGCACGTTCGCCGACTTCGGCGCCTCGCAGGACCCGGCCGAGGCCGACCTCGTGATGCACAGCCAGCTCACGACGCCCGACCTCACGCTCATGGCGGCCGACGTGCCGGCCCGCATGGAGCTCGCGTCGGGTTCCACGATCTCCGTGTCGCTGAGCGGCGACGACGACGCGAAGCTGCGCGGCTGGTACGACGCGCTCGCCGACGGCGGGACCGTCCTCGAGCCGCTGACCGTCGCACCGTGGGGCGACGCGTTCGGCATGCTGATCGACAAGTTCGGCACGACGTGGCTCGTCAACATCTCCGGGTCGGGTGCGGGGGCCGACGCCTGACGCGTCCCGCCGCCGACGCCGGTCGACGCCCGACCACGCTCGCCGCCGCCGCCCGCCCGGGTCG
>NZ_JAAXOY010000687.1 GCF_012396155.1 Cellulomonas septica
GGGTGTGCGTCGTCGTGCTCGGAAGAGCGTCGGACGGGCGTGCGCCGCCGCGCTCAGAAGAGCGTCGGCTGGGCGACCCCGGGGACGGCGACCTCGGGTGTGACGCGAGGCAGGGAGCCGACGGGGTAAGCGCCGTCGCGCATCGCGGCGCGGCCCGCACGGTGACCCGACGGGTCGCCGAAGCCGTGCCGCACGAGCAGCGGTGCCACGCGGTCGCGCAGCCACCGGCCGTACCCGTCGGGCGTGTAGGCGCCCGCGCCGTACAGCTCGTCGTACCGCCGGACGAGGTCCGGCCGGTACCGGGCCAGCCAGGTCATGAAGAGCGGCTTGACCGAGCCGCGCAGGTGCAGCGGCAGGATCGTGACACCGGACGCGCCGGCGTCGGCGAGCGCCGCCAGCAGCGCGTCGAGGTGCTCGGTCGAGTCGGTGAGCCACGGCAGGACCGGCGCGACCATGACGCCGCACGGCAGGCCCGCCTCGCGGACCGCGCGGATCAGCTCGAGGCGCGCCCGCGGGGTCGGGGTCCCCGGTTCGAGCTCGGCCTGGAGCTGTTCGTCGAGCACCGCGAGCGAGACGCCGATCCCCACCTGCACGTGACGCGCCGCGTCGGCGAGCAGCGGCAGGTCGCGCCGCAGCAGCGTGCCCTTGGTGAGCACCGAGAGCGGCGTGCCGTGGTGGACGAGCGCGTCGACGATGCCGGGCATGAACCGGTAGCGGCCCTCGACCCGCTGGTACGGGTCGGTGTTCGTGCCCATCGCGACGTGCTCGCGCCGCCAGGACGGTCGCGCGAGCTCGGCGCGCAGCACGTCGACGACGTTCGTCTTGACCACGATCTGCGTCTCGAAGTCGCGGCCCGCGCCGAGGTCGAGGTACTCGTGGGTCGGGCGTGCGAAGCAGTACGTGCACGCGTGCAGGCACCCGCGCACGGGGTTGACGGTCCACCGGAACGGCATCTGCGACGCGGCGGGCACCTTGTTGAGCGCGCTCCGGCACAGGACCTCGTGGAACGTCACACCCGCGAACTCGGGGGTCCGGACGGTGCGGACGAGGTTGGCCAGCGCGAGGCCGGGCAGCGCGGACACGTCCTCCGCCGGTGCCACTCGCTGCCCGTCCCATCGCACGAGGTCAGTCGAACACGTGTTCGAGACGACGTCAACCGACGGGCCGCCGACCGCGAGCGCAGCCGCGGCCCCACGGGTGTCCGTGCGGGGTACGCCGAGGCCTCTTCCACTGTCGTGGCTGTACCGGAAAAGCAGGGTTCGGCTCTTGACCGAGCACGCGCGCCGTCGGGAGACTTCCCGCGAGACGCCGTGGAAGCGCTCTCAGACCATACCGCTCCCGACCACCGCCTGGACGAGTCGCGCCCACCGGGACGCGGGTCGGCGGCGGTGACACGAGTCAGTCCGCACACCTCCACACCCACGACTCCCACCCCTGACGCCCGGCACCGCGACCGGCCGCGCGACCCACCGGTCGACGCAGCGGCGCCCCGGTGCGTCCAGACGCGCCCGCCGTCGTGGCAGACGCCACGCCCCCGTCTCGAGAAACGGTCGCACGCCCATGCACCAGCACCGGTCCCGCGCCGCCCTCCCCACCGGACGGCCGCCCGCGAGCCGTCACGACGCCCGACGCCTCGGCACCGCCCTCGCGTCGACCGGGACGTTCGCGCTCCTCGTCGTCGCTCCCGCCGCGACTCCCGCAACGGCAGCCACGACGGACACCGGACCTCTCACCGGCACCTACGAGCGGCTGCACGCCGACCCGCCGCTCCCCTCACCCGCCGACCCGCCGCTCCCCTCACCCGCCGACCCGCCGCTCCCCTCACCCACCGAGCCGACCCTCCCCGCGCCAGCGGACGCCGG
>NZ_JAAXOY010000688.1 GCF_012396155.1 Cellulomonas septica
CTCGTCCGGGTCGGTCGCCGCGGGCAGGGCGATCGAGGGCGCGACGTCGGCACGTCGGGCGAGCGTCTCGGTGTCGAGCGACGCCCGGGTCCGCCGCACGAGCGTCAGGGCGGCGGCCGCGTCGAGCGGGCGGTCGTCGGGGGACCGTGCGGCGAGCGCGCCGACGAGCTCGTCGACCTCGGCGGGGAGCCACGACACGGCGTCGGACGGAGCCGGGATGTCGTTGTTCACGTGCTGGAACGCGACCTGGATCGGCGTCTCGCCCGTGAACGGCTGGGCGCCGACGAGCATCTCGTACAGGAGGATGCCGCACGCGTAGACGTCCGTGCGGGCGTCGCTCGCACCGCGCACCACGAGCTCGGGCGCGAGGTACGCGACCGTGCCGAGCACGGTGCCGGTCGTGGTCGACGTGACCTCGGTGACCGCACGGGCCAGGCCGAAGTCGGCGAGCTTGACCCGGTCGTCGCTCGCCAGCAGGACGTTCTCGGGCTTGATGTCCCGGTGGACGAGCCCGACGCGGTGGGCCGCGGCGAGCGCGTCGAGCACGGCCTCGGTGACGCGCAGCGTCTCGCCGACGGTCAGCGCACCCTGCTCGGCGATCCGGCGGCGCAGGTTGGAGCCGTCGACGTACTCCATCGTGAGATAGCTGGTCTCGCCGTCGAGCCCTTGGTCGAAGACGCCGACCAGGCCGGGGTGCGTGAGCCGGGCAGCGGTCCGGGCCTCGCGACGGAACCGCGCGACGAAGTCCGCGCCCGAGGTGCCCTCCGCGAGGTGCGGGTGCATGACCTTGAGGGCGACGTCGCGGTCGAGCCGACGGTCGACGGCCAGGTAGACGGTCGCCATCCCGCCGCGCGCGATCCGGGAGACGATCTCGTACCGGCCGTCGACCAGGCGGCCGACGAGCGGATCGGTGACGGTGGCTCCCACGCGCAGGAGTCTACGGTCGGGCGTGCCCGGATCGTCGCAGGCAGGGCCCTCAGGCGAAGCGCGTCATGTGCGACTGCACGTTGGCGACGTACTGCTTGGTGTCGGTGAACATGCCGTTGCGCTTCACGGACGACGCGCCCTGGTAGTACCCGGCGATCGCGGTCGGCAGGTCGGGCGCGTTGCGCACGAGCGAGCGCAGGATCGCGACGCCCGCGACGACGTTGTCGTCGGGGTTCAGCAGGTCGAGCGGCCGCCCGACGAGGTCCGACGCCCACTTCCCGGACGACGGGATGACCTGCATGGTGCCGATGGCGTTCGCGGGGGAGACGACGGCGTGGTTGAAGCCGGACTCCTGGAACGCGACGGCGAGCGCGAGCGCCGGGTCGACGCCGTACGCGCGCGCCGTCGCGGTGATCTTGGCCCGCATGTCGGCCTTCGACGGCACGGCGGACGCACGCAGCGCGGCGAGGTTGGCGTTGGCGGCGGAGACCGTCGCGGCCGGGTAGGACCGACCGGCGAAGGTCGAGCCGACGCTCGTCGCCGCGGCCGGCGCGACGCCCGGGATGGTGAGCGTCTGGCCGACCCGGATGAAGGCGCGCGCGTCGAGACCGTTCGCGGAGACGATCGCCGCGACCGTGGTGCCGTGACGGCTCGCGATGTGGCTGACGGTGTCGCCGTTGCGGACGGTGTACGTCGCGGCAGCCGGCGCCGGTGCGGTGGTCGCGACCGGGGCGACGCGCACGCCGGACGACCCGGTCGGGATCGTGAGCACCTGACCGACGCGGATGAAGGCGCGCGCGTCGAGGCCGTTGGCCTGGCGGACGGCCGTGACGGTCGAGCCGTGCCGGGCCGCGATGTGGCTCACGGTGTCGCCGGAGCGGACCGTGACCTGCTCGTCGGCGTGCGCGGCGGTGCCGGTGGCGGTCACGGCGAG
>NZ_JAAXOY010000689.1 GCF_012396155.1 Cellulomonas septica
CCGGTGCCGGCCCGCGACCGACCGGCGCCGGCCCGGGCCGCCTCGTCGTCGCGGTCTACGGCGTCCTCGCCCTCGCCGCGACCGCGCGCGGCGTCTACCAGGTCGCGACGAAGCTCGACGAGGCGCCCGTCGCCTACCTCCTGTCGCTCGCCGCGGGCCTCGTGTACGTCGTGGCGACGTTCGCGCTCGCGACGGGCCGGCGCACGCTCGCATGGGTCACCGTGGGCGTCGAGCTCGTGGGCGTCCTGACCGTCGGCGTGCTGTCGCGCGTCGACGTCGGCGACTTCCCCGACGAGACGGTGTGGTCCGGGTTCGGCCAGGGCTACGGGTACGTGCCGCTCGTCCTGCCGCTGCTGGGCCTGTGGTGGCTGTGGCGCACCGGGCGTCCGGTGGACGGCACCGGTGAGGCCGGCCGCCAGCCCCTAGGGTGATGTCGTGTACCGCCTCCTGTTCGACCTCGTGCTGCGCCGGCTCGACCCGGAGCGCGCGCACGAGCTCGCCTTCCGCCTGATCCGCGTCGTCGCCGCCGTCCCGGTCCTGCGCGACGTGGTGCGCGGGGTGCTCGCGCCGCCGTCGACGGGTGCGGTCCGGGTCTGGGGGCGGACCTTCCCCTCGGCGTTCGGCCTCGCCGCCGGCTTCGACAAGAACGCCGTCGGGGTCCCCGGCATGACGATGCTCGGCTTCGGGTTCGTCGAGGTCGGCACCGTCACCGCGCAGGGGCAGCCCGGCAACGAGCGCCCGCGGCTGTGGCGCGTCCTCGACCAGCGTGCGCTGCGCAACCGCATGGGCTTCAACAACGAGGGCTCGGCCGCGGTCGCGGCGCGCCTGCGCCGGCTGCGCGCGACGCCCGCCGGCCGCCGCTACGTCGTCGGCGTCAACATCGGCAAGACGAAGGTGACGCCCGCGGAGCAGGCGCCCGTCGACTACGCGACCAGCGCCGCGCGGCTCGCGCCGTA
Organism: Cellulomonas septica; assembly: GCF_012396155.1. GTDB lineage: Bacteria > Actinomycetota > Actinomycetes > Actinomycetales > Cellulomonadaceae > Cellulomonas > Cellulomonas septica. The sequence continues at coordinate 957 of NZ_JAAXOY010000689.1, forward strand.
CGCCGACTACCTGGTCGTCAACGTCTCCTCGCCCAACACGCCGGGCCTGCGCGACCTGCAGGCCGTCGAGTCGCTGCGCCCCATCCTCGAGGCGACGCGCGTCGCGGCCGACGAGGCCACCGCGAAGGCCGGCCGCCGGCCCGTCCCGCTGCTCGTGAAGATCGCGCCCGACCTGTCCGACGACGACGTCGACGCGGTCGCCGAGCTCGTCGCCGAGCTCGGGCTCGACGGCGTCGTCGCCGTGAACACCACGATCGGGCACGACCTCGGTCCCGGGGGCCTGTCCGGACCACCCGTGCTCGCCCGTGGCCTCGACGTCGTCGCGCGGTTGCGCGACCGCCTCGGTGACGAGGTCGTCATCATCGGCGTCGGCGGCGTCACGTCCCCGGCCGACGCGCGCGAGTACCTGGCCGTCGGCGCGACCCTCGTGCAGGGCTACACGGGCCTGATCTACCAGGGGCCGGGCTGGGCCGGGCGGATCGGCCGGGCGCTCGCGGCGGACGCGGGACGACGCGGCTCCAAGACGGCGACGGCGGCGTGATGGTCGTGCGCCCGCAGTGGGAGTGGCGGTTCGACGGCGCGGACGGCGCACCGCTCGAGCGGCCCGTGAGCCCGGTCTTCACGACGCAGTTCGACGCCGAGCAGTGGCTGGGCGAGACGTGGCGCGTGCTGTCGTCGCAGGGCGTGCACGCCGCGCGGCTCGTGCACGAGGGCGTCCAGGCGACGCCCACGCTGTCGATCCCGGCGGCCTGACCCACCCCGACCTGGCTGTCCCGCCCGTCCGGGTCTGGCCGACCCGACGCGGGCTGGTCCGGCCGGGCACTGACCGGCCGACCCGACGACACGTCCGACAGGTCCG
>NZ_JAAXOY010000069.1 GCF_012396155.1 Cellulomonas septica
GCCGACCGCTCGTCCGCCTCGCTGCCGAGGAGCACCGACGCGTCGTCGGGCGCGGCCGGGCCGTCGGTGTCGTCGAGCAGCGACGAGGCGTCGTCCGGGACCGAGGAGCCCGCGGGCCCGTCGAGCAGCGACGACAGGTCGTCGGGGACGACGACGTCGTCGGGCTCGTCGGGCGTGCGGCCGCCCGCGGGCTGGTCGCTCACAGCGCGCCCTTCGTCGACGGGATGCCGTCCACGCGCGGGTCGAGCGCGACCGCGAACCGCAGCGCCCGCGCGAGGGCCTTGAACTGCGCCTCGACGATGTGGTGCGGGTCACGGCCCGCGAGCACGCGGACGTGGATGCTGAAGGCGGCGTGGTGCGCGATCGACTCGAGCACGTGCCGCGTCAGGGAGCCGGTGAAGTGCCCGCCGATGAGGTGGTACTCCTGACCCTCGGGCTCCCCGGAGTGCACGAGGTACGGGCGGCCGGACACGTCGACGACGGCCTGCGCGAGCGCCTCGTCGAGCGGCACCGTCGCGTCGCCGTACCGGGAGATGCCGCGCTTGTCGCCGAGCGCCTGACGCAGCGCCTCGCCGAGGGTGATCGCGACGTCCTCGACCGTGTGGTGCGCGTCGATGTGGGTGTCGCCCGTCGCGCGGACGGTGAGGTCGATGAGCGAGTGCTTGCCGAGCGCCGTGAGCATGTGGTCGTAGAACGGCACCGTCGTCGAGATCTCGGTGCGGCCCGTGCCGTCCAGGTCGAGCTCGACGACGACGCTCGACTCGCTCGTCGTGCGCTCGACGCGTGCGGTCCGCGGGGCCGCGGTCGTGCCAGTGCTCACCGGTCCTCCTCGTTGCCGGTCGCGGCGAGTCCCACGACCTGCGTCAGGGCGTCCTTGAACGCCGCCGTCTCCTGCGGGGTGCCGACCGACACCCGCAACCAGCCCTGCGGCCCGACCTCGCGGATGAGGACGCCACGGTCGAGCAGACCCTGCCAGACGGCCCGGCGGTCGTCGAACGTGCCGAACAGGACGAAGTTGGCGTCGGAGTCCGCGACGCGCAGCCCACGCTCGCGCAGCCAGCCGACGAGGGCGTCGCGCTCGTCGCGCAGCGACCCGACCTGCGCCATGAGCTCCGGCGCGTGCCGCAGCGCGGCCCGGGCGACCGCCTGCGTGACGGCCGACAGGTGGTACGGCAGCCGCACGACGCGCAGCGCGTCGACGAACGCGGTCGAGGCCGTCAGGTAGCCGACGCGCGCCCCGGCCAGGCCGAACGCCTTCGACATCGTGCGGCTCACGGCGAGGTGCGGGTGACCCTCGAGCAGCTCGAGCGCGGACGGCGTGCCGCGGCGACGGAACTCGCCGTACGCCTCGTCGACGACGACGACGCACCCGCCCGGCACGCGCGCCGCGGCGTCGAGGACCGCGAGCACCGTGTCCGCCGGCAGCGCGGTGCCCGTCGGGTTGTTCGGGCTGGCGAGCAGGACGACCGACGGCGCGTGCTGCGCGATCGCGGCGCGCGCGGCGTCGGGGTCGAGGCTGAAGTCGTCCTCGCGACGCCCCTCGATCCAGGCCGTCGACGTGTCGCGCGCGTACTCCGGGTACATCGAGTACGTCGGCGCGAACGACAGCGCCGTGCGGCCCGGGCCACCGAAGGCCTGCAGGACGTGCAGCATGATCTCGTTCGACCCGTTCGCCGCCCACAGCTGCTCGGGTGCGACCCGCACGCCCGACTCGACCGCGAGGTAGTCCGCGAGGTCCTGGCGGAGGGCGGCGAAGTCGCGGTCCGGGTACCGGTTGAGCGTGCGCGTCGCGTCGGCCACCGCACGCGCGACGTCCTCGACGACGGCGTCCGACGGCGCGTACGGGTTCTCGTTGACGTTGAGCAGCACGGGCACGTCGAGCTGGGGCGCGCCGTACGGCTCCAGCCCGGCGAGCTCGGGGCGCAGCGGCAGCGCGGGACGGGCGAGGTCGGCGGTCACCCTGCCGATTCTAGGGAGCGTCCGCCGCCCGCCGTCCCCGCCGTCCGCAGGGTGGGGACGGCGCTGCGCGGCGGCCCGGTCAGAAGCGCGCGCGGACCGCCTCGCCGTGCGCCGGCAGCCCCTCGGCGTCGGCGAGCGCCACGATCCGGTCGGCCACCACGGCGAGCGCGTCGGCGTCGTACTCCACGACCTGCACGGCCCGCAGGAAGGAGTGCACGCCGAGCCCGCTCGCGAAGTGCGCGCAGCCGCCCGTCGGCAGCACGTGGTTCGAGCCCGCCATGTAGTCGCCGAGCGACACCGGCGAGTACGGGCCGACGAAGATCGCACCCGCGCTCGTCACCCGGTCCGCGAGCGCCGCAGCGCCGACGGCCTGGATCTCGAGGTGCTCGGCGCCGTACGCGTTGACGACGTCGAGGCCCGCGTCGAGGTCGTCGACCAGGACGATCGCCGACTGCGTGCCGTTGAGCGCGGTCGTGACGCGCTCACGGTGCCGTGTCGCGTCGACGCGGTCGACGAGCTTCGCCTCGACCGAGCCCGCGAGCTCGACCGACGTCGTGACCAGCACGGCCGCGGCCAGCGGGTCGTGCTCCGCCTGGGAGACGAGGTCGGCCGCGACGTGGTTCGCGTCGGCCGTCCCGTCGGCGAGGATCGCGATCTCCGTCGGGCCCGCCTCCGCGTCGATGCCGACGACGCCGCGCACCAGCCGCTTGGCGGCGGCGACGTAGACGTTGCCGGGTCCCGTGATGACGTCGACCGGCTCGCACAGCGTGTCGCCGTCCTCCGGCTGCGACCCCGCGGCGCCGTACGCGAACATCGCGACCGCCTGCGCGCCGCCGACGGCGTACACCTCGTCGACCCCGAGCAGGGCGCACGTCGCGAGCACCACCGGGTCGGGCAGCCCGCCCTCGTCCTTCTGCGGCGGCGACGCGACCGCGAGCGAGCCGACCCCCGCCTCTTGCGCCGCGACGACGTTCATGACGACCGACGACGGGTACACCGCGAGCCCGCCCGGCACGTACAGGCCGACCCGGCGCACCGGCAGCCAGCGCTGACGGACCGTCGCGCCCGGCGCGACCTGGACCGTGAAGTCGTCGGGACGCTGCGCGCCGTGCACCTGACGGACGCGGCGGATCGTCTCCTCGAGCGCGGCCCGCACCTGCGGGTCGAGCCGGTCGACCGCGGCGGCGACCGTGGCGGCGGGGACGCGCACGTGCTGCGGGCGGACGCCGTCGAACCGCTCGGCGAGGTCGCGCAGCTCGGCCGCGCCACGCTCGCGCACGGCGGCGATGATCGGCGCGACCGCCTCGGCGGCGTGCTCGACGTCGACCTCCGCGCGAGGCAGCTCCTGCAGGAGCTCACGACGGGACAGCACGCGACCGCGCAGGTCGATTCGGGTGATCACGGCCTCGAGTCTACGAGCGGACGCCTCCCCTTTCCGGTGCGCCCACGCACCGGTCGTGCGCGTCGGCGGGGCAGACTGCTGCCATGACGCAGGTGCCCATCGCCGACGACTCGATCCGCCTCGGCCAGTTCCTCAAGCTCGCCGACCTCGCCGAGACCGGCGCGCAGGCGCGCGAGCTCCTCGACGACGGTGCGGTGACCGTGAACGGCGAGCCCGAGTCCCGTCGCGGCCGTCAGCTCGTCCGCGGCGACCGCGTCGACGTGGACCTGCCGACGGGCGTGGTCAGCGCGACGGTCGGCTGACGGTCAGCCGGCCGCGCCCTCCCGGTAGAGCGACTGGCGCTCGCCGAACAGCTCGTCCCACGACCTGACGTCGCGACCCGCCAGGAGGTCGTCCAGGCGGTCGAGGCACGTGTGCCACCCGCCGCCGTAGCCCCGGGCGGCGCGCTCCTCGAGGTCGTGGTGCTCGAGCACGAGCACGGTCGCACCGTCGTCGCCGGTGAGCGTCGCCGAGAGGCGGGTGACCGGCTCGCCCGGGAACGACCACGTGACGTCGAGCCGGTGCGGGCGGTCGCACACCAGCACGTCGCCCGTCGCGTTCTGCGGCGAGTCGTCGACGTCGTCGCCCATCCGCACCTCGAACCGGCCGCCGACCCGCAGGTCGCCGAGCAGCGGTCCGAGCCACCGGGCGACGCGCTCGGGCTCCGTCAGGCAGGTCCACAGGTCGTCGACGTCCGTCGCGTACCGGCGTTCGAAGCGGACGGTGGTGCCGGCGGGTGTCGCGGTCAGGACGCCGCGCACGTCGGTGCTGTCGCTCATGGGTTCCTCCCCTGGTCGTTGGTGCCGGGCGCGTCGTCCGACGCCACGCGGCGGGCACGCGTGCCACGTGCGACCTCGGTGGCGAGCGCGTCGAGACGGGGCTCCCAGTAGCGGCGCACGTCGCGCGCCCACCGCTCGACGTCGGCGAGCGGCTCGGGACGCACGGAGTACAGCCGGACCGGGCCCTGCGGGCGCGACTCGACCACGCCCGCCTCGCGCAGGACGCGCAGATGACGGGACGTCGCGGGCTGGCTGATGCCGAACTCCGCGCCGACCGCGTCGGCGAGGTCGCCGGCGCTCCGACCGCCGTCGGCGAGCAGCTCGACGAGCCGCCGCCGCACCGGGTCGCCCAAGGCGTCCATCACGTCCACGAGGGCGATGTTTCCACCCTGCGTTATATAACGCAAGGGCTATGAGTCGTCAGGCGGAGAGGCAGCTCGGGCCGAGGAGCGCCTTGAGGTCGCCGAACAGCGAGGGCGAGCGCTCCACGCGCAGGCCGTCGCCCAGACGCATCACGGTCGCCCGCCCGGGGCTCGTGAGGCGCAGGTGGACCTCGGTGATCCCCGGGTGCGTCGACAGCACCTCGCGCAGCCGCTCGACGAGCGGCTGCGTGCAGCGCGCGACCGCGAGCGAGACGACGACCGGTGCGTCCGCGACCTGCGACACGTCGGGCAGCGACACCTCCATCGCCTGCAGCGACATCGACTCGTCGCGGCGGCGCACCCGGCCCTTCACGACGACGACCGCGTCCTCCGCGAGCACGGTCGAGTACGCGAGGTACGTCTCGCCGAAGAACATGATCTCGACGGACCCCTCCATGTCCTCGATCGTGACCGCCGCCCACGGGTTGCCCTGCTTCGACATCTTGCGCTGCAGGGACGTGATCAGCCCCGCGATCACCACGGTCGACCCGTCGGGCCGCGCCTCGTCCGCGAGCAGGGTCGCGATCGACACGTCCGCCGAGGCCGCGAGCACGTGCTCGATGCCCGACAGCGGGTGGTCGGACACGTAGAGGCCGAGCATCTCCCGCTCGAACGCGAGGCGCTGCTTCTTGTCCCAGTCGGGCAGGTCCGGGATCGCGACCGCGAAGCCCGGGCCCGCGTCGTCGCCGCCCATGAGGTCGGCGAACAGGTCGAACTGGCCCTCCGCCTCCTTGCGCTTGACGCCGATGACCGAGTCGACCGCCTGCTCGTGCACGAGCAGCAGCGCACGCCGCGGGTGACCGAGCGAGTCGAACGCGCCCGCCTTGATGAGCGACTCGATGGTCCGCTTGTTGCAGACGACCGCCGGCACCTTCTCGAGGAAGTCGGTGAACGACGTGAACGCGCCCTTCTCCTCGCGCGTGCGGACGATCGCGTCGACGACGTTCGCGCCGACGTTGCGCACCGCGGTGAGGCCGAAGCGGATGTCCGCGCCCACGGCCGTGAAGTTGGCGGCCGACGAGTTCACGTCCGGCGGCAGGACCGTGATGCCCATGTGCCGGCACTCGCCGAGGTACAGGGCCGACTTGTCCTTGTCGTCCTTGACCGACGTGAGCAGCGCGGCCATGTACTCGACCGAGTAGTTCGCCTTGAGGTACGCCGTCCAGTAGGAGATGACGCCGTACGCGGCCGAGTGGGCCTTGTTGAACGCGTAGTCGGAGAACGGCAGCAGGATGTCCCACAGCGTCTGCACCGCGGCCATCGAGAAGCCGCGCTCCTGCATGCCCGCGGAGAAGCCCTCGAACTGCTTGTCCAGCTCGGACTTCTTCTTCTTGCCCATCGCGCGGCGCAGGATGTCGGCCTGTCCGAGGGAGTACCCGGCGACGCGCTGCGCGATCGCCATGACCTGCTCCTGGTACACGATCAGGCCGTACGTCGTGCCGAGGATGTCCTCGAGCGGCTCGGCCAGCTCGGGGTGGATCGGCGTGACCTCCTGCGCGCCGTTCTTGCGCAGCGCGTAGTTGGTGTGCGAGTTCGCCCCCATCGGGCCCGGCCGGTACAGCGCACCCACCGCGGAGATGTCCTCGAAGTTGTCGGGGCGCATGAGGCGCAGCAGCGTCCGCATGCCGCCGCCGTCGAGCTGGAACACGCCCAGCGTGTCGCCGCGCCCGAGCATCTCGTACGTCTTGCGGTCGGTGAGCTCGAGCTCCTCGAGCACGACCGGGTCCTTGCCGTTCATCACGATGTTCTCGAGCGCGTCGTCGAGGATCGTGAGGTTGCGCAGCCCGAGGAAGTCCATCTTGATGAGGCCGAGGCCCTCGGACGTCGGGTAGTCGAACTGCGTGATGACGGCGCCGTCCTGCGGCCGCCGCATGATCGGGATGATGTCGATCAGCGGGTCGCTCGACATGATGACGCCCGCCGCGTGCACGCCCCACTGCCGCTTCAGGCCCTCGATGCCCTTCGCGAGCTCGACCACACGCTGCGCGTCCGGGTCGGTCGCGTGGACCTGACGGAACTCCTCGGCCTCGTGGTACCGCTTGTCCGCCGGGTCGAAGATGCCCGTGAGGCTGATGTCCTTGCCCATGATCGCGGGCGGCATCGCCTTGGTGAGCTTCTCCCCCATCGCGAACGGCATGCCCAGCAGCCGCGCGGAGTCCTTGAGGGCCTGCTTGGCCTTGATGGTGCCGTACGTGACGATCTGCGCGACGCGGTCCTCGCCGTACTTCTCCGTCACGTAGCGGATGACCTCGCCGCGACGACGCTCGTCGAAGTCGACGTCGAAGTCGGGCATCGAGACACGGTCGGGGTTGAGGAACCGCTCGAAGATCAGGCCGTGCTGCAGCGGGTCGAGGTCCGTGATCTTCATGGCGTACGCGGCCATCGAGCCCGCACCCGAACCACGGCCCGGCCCGACGCGGATCCCGTTGTCCTTGGCCCAGTTGATGAAGTCGGCGACCACGAGGAAGTACCCCGGGAAGCCCATCTGCGTGATGACCTCGGTCTCGTACGCCGCCTGCTTGCGCACCTCGTCCGGGATGCCGCCCGGGTACCGGTGGTGCAGGCCCGCCTCGACCTCCTTGACGAACCAGCTCGTCTCGTCCTCACCGGCCGGGACCGGGTAGTTCGGCATGTAGTTCGCCGAGGTGTTGAACGAGACCTCGCACTGCTCGGCGATCAGCAGCGTGTTGTCGCACGCCTCGGGCAGCTCGGCCCAGATGCGCCGCATCTCCGCCGCCGACTTCACGTAGTAGCCGTCGCCGTCGAACTTGAACCGGTCGGGGTCCGCGAGCGTCGAGCCGGAGTTGATCGCGAGCAGCGCCTCCTGCGACGCGCTGTCCTCCTGCTTCACGTAGTGCAGGTCGTTCGTCGCGACGAGCGGGGCGCCGATCGTCTCCGACAGCCGCAGCAGGTCCTTGAGGACGCGGGTCTCGATGTCGATCCCGTGGTCCATCAGCTCGACGTAGAAGAACTCCTTGCCGAAGATGTCCTGCAGCTCGCCGGCGACGCGCACCGCCTCGTCCCACTGGCCGAGGCGCAGCCGCGTCTGGATCTCCCCCGACGGGCAGCCCGACGTCGCGATGAGGCCCTTGCCGTAGGTCTCCAGCAGGTCGCGGTCCATCCGCGGCCACTTGCCCATCTGGCCCTCGAGGGACGCGAGCGACGACGCGCGGAACAGGTTGTGCAGACCCTCGTTGTTCCGCGCCAGCATCGTCATGTGCGTGTACGCCCCGCGGGCCGAGACGTCGTCGGCCTCCTGGCCCTGCTGGCCGAACCGCACGCGCGTCTGGTCGAACCGGCTCGTGCCCGGCGTGACGTACGCCTCGATGCCGATGATCGGCTTGATCCCGGCCGCGGTGCCCTTGGACCAGAAGTCGAACGCACCGAACAGGTAGCCGTGGTCCGTGGTCGCGATGGCCGTCTGGCCCTGCCGCTCGACCTCCGCGAAGAGGTCGCCGAGCCGGGCCGCACCGTCGAGCATCGAGTACTCGGTGTGCACGTGGAGGTGGACGAAGTCGGAGCCTCCAGCAGATGCCATGCGGGCCATCCTAGGTCGCCCCACCGACACCTCCGGACGCCCCGCGACCGTGTCGGAGGTGGCGTGCGCGACACGCCGGACGCGTCACCACGGACGGACGGCGGACCACCCTCATCGGCTCCGCCGGAGCCGCGCCGCGTCGCGCGGCGGAGCGTCAGCGGTAGCCCGCGCCCAGCGTCTCGAGCGCGTGCGCGAGGTCGTCCGGGTACGTGCTCGTGACCTCGAGCCACTGCCCCGTGCCCGGGTGCTCGAAGCCCAGCCGGACCGCGTGCAGCCACTGCCGCGACAGGCCCGTGCGGGCCGCGAGCGTCGGGTCCGCGCCGTACGTGAGGTCCCCGACGCACGGGTGCCGCAGCGCCGCGAAGTGCACGCGGATCTGGTGCGTGCGGCCCGTCTCCAGGTGCACCTCGACGAGCGACGCCGACGGGAGCATCTCGAGGACCTCGTAGTGCGTGACCGACGGCTTGCCGTCCGCGACCACCGCGAACTTCCAGTCCGCCGACGGGTGCCGTCCGATCGGGGCGTCGATCGTCCCCGTCGTCGGCTCGGGGTGACCCTGGACGAGCGCGTGGTACACCTTCTCGACCGTGCGCTCCTTGAACGCGCGCTTGAGCACCGTGTACGCGTGCTCGCTCTTCGCGACGACCATGAGCCCCGACGTCCCGACGTCGAGACGGTGCACGACACCCTGCCGCTCGGCGGCCCCCGACGTCGAGATCCGGTACCCCGCGGCGGCCAGCGCACCGACGACCGTCGGGCCGGTCCAGCCCGGCGACGGGTGCGCGGCGACCCCCACGGGCTTGTCGACGACCACGACCTCGTCGTCGTCGTGCACGATCCGCATCCCCGGGACCGGCTCCGGCACGACCGCCGGCGCGGGCGGGCCCTGCGGGTCGGGGATCTCCACCTCGAGCCACCCACCGGCCACGAGCCGGTCCGACTTGCCGACCGACCGTCCGTCGACGCGGACCCCACCGGCGGCGGCGATCTCCGCGGCACGGGTCCGCGACAGGCCGAGCATGCGGGACAGCGCGGCGTCGACCCGCTCGCCGGCGAGACCGTCGGGCACGGGCAGCGCGCGGACCTCAGGCACCGGGTCGCTCCGCCGGGGAGTCCGTGC
>NZ_JAAXOY010000690.1 GCF_012396155.1 Cellulomonas septica
TCGTCGGCACCGCGTCGGGCCAGCCGCCGCAGGCGCGGGTCGGGCCGGCGTCGCCTCAAGTCGGCGACCCTGCGCGCCGAGTACACGGGCGTGAGCGAGCATGCGCCCGGGTGGTACGCCGACGGTGTGACGCCTGGCGTCCTGCGCTGGTTCGACGGTGCGGGGTGGACCGAGCACACGACCCCGCTCCCACCGCCCGCCCCCGTCGCCGCCGTGCCCGTGCGCGCGCAGGCGCCGACCTGGGGAGGCGCGACGCCCGGGTACGTCGGTGCGACCACCGGTGCGCCGGGGTACGGCGCTCCGGCCTCGACGTGGAACGGCAGTGCTCCTGCGCAGAACGCGGCCTTCGGTGCCCCGAGCTACGCCGGCGCTGGCTACGACTACGCGACGCCGACGGCGGCAGACGACACCGGGCCCCGCAACGCGATGCACTGGGTCGTGCCCGTCGGGCGGTCGTGGCAGTCGATCCTCGCGGGCTACCTCGGGCTGCTCGCGCTCGGGATCTGGGTGCTCGGGCCGTTCGCGATCGGCGTCGGTGCGTGGGCGCTCGTCCGCGTACGGTCCGGCGGTCACGGCAGCGGACGCGGGGTGTTCGGCGTGGTCGGCGGCCTGCTCGGCACCGCGGCGATGGTCTGGTTCGTCGCGTCGGGGGCGATGACCGCGCCCTGACGGGCGCACCGCGCAGTCAGGCGTGGCCGGCCGGCGGCACCGTCGTCGGGCGCCCGCGCGCCGTCCTTCCTACGATCGAGCCGACTGCTCGCGGAGGAGACCGGCGTGATCGACCTGACTGCCCTGGCGGACCAGCACCTCGAGAGTGCCCGCACCGACCCGCACGGCCGCAGCGCGGAGCTCGTCGCGCACGACGGCGAGCTGCGGCAGACCGTCCTCGCGCTCACGGCGGGGTCCCGGCTCGGCGAGCACAACTCGCCTGCCGCGGCGACGTTGCACGTCCTGCGCGGGCGGGTGCGCGTCGAGTCCGACGACGTGCAGGCCGAGCCGGGTGCGGGCGAGCTGTGGGTGCTGACGCACGAGCGGCACTCGGTCGTCGCGCTGGAGGACAGCGTCTTCCTGCTCACGACCGTGACGAACGTGGACCGCGGCACGTACGCCTGACGGTCCACGGTCCACGCGTCAGAGCAGCGTCGCCGCGTACTCCTCGACGCCCATGAGGTGCGCGGCCATGTGGACGCGCGCGCGGTCGGCGTCGTGCGCCTCGAGCGCCGCGAGGATCGCCCGGTGCTCGGCCTGCGCGACGCGCACGGCACCGTCCTCCCGGATGGCGCGCCACAGTCGCGCTCGCGCGGTGCTGCCGGCGAGCGAGTCGAGCAGCCCGGCGAGCACGGGGTTGCCGGACGCGCGGTGGACGACGGCGTGGAAGCGCAGGTCGGCGTCGATGACGGCGGTGAGGTCGTGGTCGGGCTCGTCGAGCAGCGCGTCGACGGAGTCCAGGAGGGTGCGCAGCTCGCGCAGGGTGGCGTCGTCGATCTCGACGGCCGCGCGGCCGACGCCCTCGACCTCGAGGACGCGGCGGACGCGTGCGAGGTGCACGGCGTCGTCGCGCCCGGGCAGGTCGGCGAGGAAGCCGACGGGCTCGAACAGGCGGGCGGGGTCGAGCGACGTGACGTAGGTGCCGTCGCCGCGCCGGGTGCCGAGCACGCCGAGCAGCACGAGCGCGCGGACCCCTTCGCGCAGCGGCCCGCGCGAGACGCCGAGCCGGGCGGCGAGGTCCTTCTCGACGGGTGCGGACGTCTTGCCGAACGTGAGCCACGGCGCGCCCGAGTAGTCGAGGTCGTAGCGCAGGTCGCGGTTCGGGTAACCGGCCCAGTCCCAGATCCGGCTCCAGGTCGCGCCACGGTCGGT
>NZ_JAAXOY010000691.1 GCF_012396155.1 Cellulomonas septica
CTCCGCGGTCTCGGTGGCCGTCGGCGTCGGCGTCGGGGTGGGCGTCGGGGTCGGCGTCGGCACCAGGCCCGCGTACTCGGGAAGCGTGCCGTCGAGGACCGGGACGTCGAACGTCGACGCGCCCCACGTGTCCGTGCCCAGCGTCAGCGAGACGAGCCCGCCGGGGATCGTGTCGACCGCGGCGAGCCGGACGTCGACGCGGTCGTCCCCGTCGGTGCCGTCGAGCAGCACCGTCGCGCCCGCGGGCACGTCGACCGTCGTGGGCTCGGAGCCCTCGAACGTGAACGTCACGCGCTCGTCCTCGGAGCCGTCGTTGACGAGCCCGCCGTGCAGGACGCCCGGGGCGCCGTCGCCGTCCGACAGCACCATGAGGTTGTCGCCACGGATCTCGCCGACGGTCACGCGGACGCCGTCGGACGCCGCGTACTCGTCCTGCGTCGTGATCGGGTTGGTGGCCGAGCAGCCCGCGAGCGCGAGCGCGGCGGCGGTGGCGCCGGCGATCGCGAGGAGCCGGGGGGTGCGGAGGCGGGGCGAGGTCACGATGACTCCTCGGGGCGTCGGGTGCCCCAGTGCGGGGATCCGGTCAGGTCGACGGCCGTCGCACGGCTGCGCCGGCGGGCAGCCGGCGAGCGTCGAGGACGACCGCACGGCCAGCCTAGCCGCCCGCGGGCCGTGACCGGGCGCGGCGCACGCGCGTGACCTGCCCGGGAGGAACCTACCCGGGCGTTCGCCCAGGTCGTGGGTCCGACGTCCCGCGCGTCGAGGGTGCCGGTGTGCGGTGCCGCCGACGAGCACCGCGCTGACCTGCAGTGATGCAGGTCTCACGCCGTCGGGGAGTCAAATCGGGCGTGATAAGATACACGTCTGCGAAAGGGGACGCCTGCAGATGACTTTCACTGTTGGGGAGACCGTTGTCTACCCGCACCACGGTGCAGCGTTGATCGAAGAGATCAAGACCAGGACCATCCGCGGAGAGGACAAGATCTACCTCAAGCTCAAGGTCGCCCAGGGGGACCTGACCATCGAGGTCCCGGCGGAGAACGTCGACCTCGTGGGTGTGCGTGACGTCGTGGGCCAGGAGGGCCTCGACCGCGTGTTCGAGGTGCTCCGCGCCCCGTACACGGAGGAGCCGACCAACTGGTCGCGCCGCTACAAGGCCAACCTCGAGAAGCTCGCCTCGGGCGACGTCATCAAGGTGGCCGAGGTCGTCCGTGACCTGTCGCGGCGTGACGCCGACCGCGGCCTGTCCGCGGGCGAGAAGCGCATGCTCGCCAAGGCCCGTCAGATCCTCGTCTCGGAGCTCGCGCTCGCCGAGCACACCGAGGAGGAGAAGGCCGAGGCCATCCTCGACGAGGTCCTCGCGTCCTGACCCCCGTCCAGCACGTCGGCCTCGCTCACCCCGCCCCCGCGTCCCGGTGAGCGTCGCCGCCGTCCTCACGGCCGCCGGCAGCGGATCGCGCCTCGGCCACACGCTGCCGAAGGCCCTCGTGCCGCTCCATGGCGAACCGCTCGTCGTGCACGCCGCACGACGGCTGCTGGCGGCCCGCACGGCCGCCGGTGAGCACGTCGTGACCCTCGTGGTCACCGCACCCGCCGACCACGTCGACACCGTCCGCTCCCTCCTCGGGGGGCTCGGTGGCGACGTGGTCGTCGTGCGTGGGGGGCCGACGCGCCAGTCGTCGGTCGCCGCCGCGCTCGACGTCCTCGCGTCCCGCGACGGCGTCGACGTCGTGCTCGTCCACGACGCCGCCCGCCCGCTCGTGCCGCCCGCCCTCGTGGCGCGCGTCGTCGAGGCCGTGCGCGCCGGACACGACGCCGTGGTCCCCGGTGTGCCCGTGACCGACACCGTCAAGCA
>NZ_JAAXOY010000692.1 GCF_012396155.1 Cellulomonas septica
CCGTCCCCGCCCCGCCCGGGGTCGAGGCCGTGCCCGTCGAGACCGCGGCGCAGCTGCGCGACGCCGTGCGTGCGGCCGCGAAGGACGCCGACGCGGTCGTCATGGCCGCGGCCGTCGCCGACTACCGGCCGGCCACCCTCGCGGACGCCAAGATCAAGAAGCGTGGCGACGGCGCGGCGCCCACGCTGCACCTCGTCGAGAACCCCGACGTGCTCGCCGAGCTCGCCGTCGACCGGCTGCGCGACGGCCAGGTCGTCGTCGGGTTTGCCGCGGAGACGGGCGACGACGACGGCTCCGTCCTCGAGCACGGCCGCGCCAAGGCGCTGCGCAAGAAGGCCGACCTGCTCGTCGTGAACGCGGTCGGCGACGGTCGCGGGTTCGGCACGGACGTCAACGACGTCGTCGTGCTGGACGCCCGCGGGGAGGTCGTCTCCGCCGCCGCCGGCAGCAAGGACGACGTCGCGCACGCCGTGTGGGACGCGGTGCTCGCCCGCTGGTGAACGGCCGGTGAGAGGGTCGTTTCCGTCCCGTTAGGCTGTGCGCCATGACTGAGGCTTCCGCGCGCCTGTTCACGTCCGAGTCGGTGACGGAAGGCCACCCCGACAAGGTCTGCGACCAGATCTCCGACGCGATCCTCGACGCGATCCTCGACCAGGACCCGGCGGCCCGCGTGGCGGTCGAGACGATGGTCACCACGGGTCTCGTGCACGTCGCCGGCGAGGTCACCACGAGCGCGTACGTCGAGATCCCGCAGGTCGTCCGCGAGGTCGTCAAGGGGATCGGCTACACCTCGTCGCACATCGGCTTCGACGGCGACTCGTGCGGGGTGTCCGTCTCGATCGGGCAGCAGTCGCCGGACATCGCGCAGGGCGTCGACAAGTCGATCGAGGTCCGGCAGGACTCCGCGGACATCGACCCCCTGGACCTCCAGGGCGCGGGCGACCAGGGCCTGATGTTCGGGTACGCGTGCGTCGACACCCCGTCGCTGCTGCCGCTGCCGATCTGGGCGGCGCACCGGCTCGCGGAGCGGCTCGCCGAGGTCCGCCGCCAGGACCTCGTGCCGGGTCTGCGCCCCGACGGCAAGACGCAGGTGACCATCGGGTACGAGGGCGACCGCGCGGTCTCGCTCGACACCGTGGTCCTCTCCACGCAGCACGACCCCGACGTCCAGCTCGACAGCTACCTGCGGCCCGCGATCGCGGAGCATGTCGTCGCGCCGGTCCTCGCGCAGCTCGAGCTCGACGCGTCCGACCACCGGCTCCTCGTCAACCCGACCGGCACGTTCGTCGTCGGCGGCCCCAAGGGCGACGCGGGCCTGACGGGCCGCAAGATCATCGTCGACACCTACGGCGGCTTCGCGCGGCACGGTGGTGGCGCGTTCTCCGGCAAGGACCCGTCGAAGGTCGACCGGTCGGCCGCGTACGCGATGCGCTGGGTCGCCAAGAACGTGGTCGCCGCGGGCCTCGCGAAGCGCTGCGAGGTCCAGGTCGCGTACGCGATCGGCAAGTCGCACCCCGTCGGGCTGTACGTCGAGACGTTCGGCACGGGCGTCGTGCCCGTCGAGCGCCTGACGGCCGCGATCCGCGAGGTGTTCGACCTGCGCCCGGCCGCGATCATCCGCGACCTCGACCTGCTGCGGCCCATCTACCGGCGCACGGCGGCGTACGGCCACTTCGGGCGCGAGCTGCCCGACTTCACGTGGGAGCGCACCGACCGCGCGGCCGACCTGCTGGCCGCCGTCGGCTGAGCCGGCGCGCGTGCCGGCGACCGGTGCGGCCCGCGTGACGGGTCCGTGGACGTGACG
>NZ_JAAXOY010000693.1 GCF_012396155.1 Cellulomonas septica
CGACGCGCGACCGCGTGCGGGCGAGCCCGTCGGGCGCGGTGACGGCGGCGACGTTGCGGTGGCCCAGCTCGAGGAGGTACCGGGCGACGCGCGCGTAGGCGTCCCCCTCGTCGACGCGCACGCTCGCGAGGTCGTGGTCCTCGGGCGAGCCTCCGACGACGACCGCGGGCGCCCGCAGCCGGCGCAGCGCGTCGATGCGCGGGTCCTCGACGAGGACGTCGGTCACGACCATGACGTCGAACCGCCGCTCCGCCCACCACTCGCCGTACAGCGCCACGGCGGCCTCGGGACCGTCGACGATCTGCAGCACGAGCGCGAGGTTCCGGGTCGCGAGCACCTCCTGGATGGCGGTGACGAACTCGAGCACGCCGGTCGCCTGCGCCGCAGGCCCCGCCCCGGCGCGGTCGACGACGAGACCGACCGCCCGTGGACCGGTGCGCATCGAGCGCGCCGCCGCGCTCGGTCGCCAGTTGAACTCGTCGGCGACGCGGAGCACGCGCTCACGCGTGGCGGCCGAGACGCCGGGTCGACCGTTCAGGGCGTACGAGACGACCGCGATCGAGACGCCGGCCGCACGGGCGACGTCGGTGATCGTCGGACGCCTCGGCGCCGGGGTGGACGGTGGAAGCGGTCCCGGTCCGGAGGGGGTCGGAGTGCTTCCATCGGTGGACGAGTCATATGCAGGTGTGACCACGATCACCTAGTGTGTCGCCCGATGCGGCACAATTGCACCATCTCGACTCCGACGACGTAGGCGAGGAGCAACCATGGGGACTGTCCGGCGCGGTCCGGTGTCGCCGACGGCACGGCGCACCATCGGTGTGCTGTCGCCGGTCGTCGGGGGTTTCTACTTCGGTGCGCTCATCGCCGGCGTCGCCCGCGCAGCGCGCGCGGCCGGCCACCGCGTCGTCGCCGTCCAGACCTATCCCGCGGGCCTCGACCGCGAGCGCTACCCCGACGAGTCGATCCTCGACGCCCCCGTCGCCCTCGGTGCGGTCGACGGTCTGGTCGTCGTCGGCAAGGCGCTGCGCGCGGACCGGCTCGCGGCGGTGCAGCAGTGGGGCGTGCCGCTGGTCCTGGTCTCGGAGGAGCCGACGTCGCAGGACGACCCGGTCGTCGTGCCCGACAACACCGCGGGTGTCCGGGCGGCCGTCGACCACCTCGTCGGGCACGGGCACACGCGGATCGGGTTCGTCGGCTGCCTCACGCAGCGCGACATGCGCGAGCGCTTCGCGGCCTACCGCGCGACCCTCGCGGACCACGGGATCGAGCCCGCCGAGGCGTGGTGGTACGACGCGACGGACAACCACGAGCAGGGTGGTGCGGACGCGGCTGCGCGGATGCTCGCGCTCGGCCGGCAGACGACGGCCGTCGTGGCGGCGACCGACCGCAACGCGATCGGGTTCCAGCGCGCGCTCCGTGCGGCGGGCCTCGTGCTGCCGCGGGACCAGGCGGTCATCGGCTTCGACCACGCGGACTCGGGTGCACGCGTGACCCCGCGCCTGTCGACGGTCGACGCGCACTACGACCGCGTGGGCGAGACGGCGGTGTCGCTGCTGCTCGCGCGCATGCGGGGCGAGGAGATCGTGGGCGGCGAGTACCGGACGCCGTCGACGCTGGTGCTGCGCGAGTCGTGCGGCTGCACCGAGGTGGACGCGGTCCTGGTCGCGGCCGACGTGGACCCGGCGGCGGTCGCCGTCGCCCGTCGCAACCTCGACCCGGTCGGCGGGGTCGCGCTGCTGGGCGAGCTCGACTGGGACGCGCTCGGCGAGGACCCGACATGGTGCGTCGGCTTCTCCGACATCTCGACGCTGCTGCTCCCGCTCACCCTGCGCACGGGCGTCGCGA
>NZ_JAAXOY010000694.1 GCF_012396155.1 Cellulomonas septica
ACCGTCGACCGTCGGGCCGACGACGCGGACGCGCACGACCCCTGCGTCTCCCGCGACTGAGCGGGCGTCAGAGGTCCAGGCGCAGGAGGCCGTGCTCGACCGCCCGGACCAGCCGGCGCGGCACGTGCACGGTGCGGCCGTCGACCGTGACCGGCACGAGCGCGGGCTCGCTCGCCTTCCACTGCGAACGGCGCGCGCGGGTGCGGGCGCGGCTCAGCCGGCGCTTGGGGACGGCCATCAGCCCTGCCTCGCCTTCCACCGCGGGTTGCGCTTGTTGATCACGTAGGTCTTCCCGCGGCGGCGGACGACGATCGAGCCGTCCTTCTTCTTGAGCGAGGCGAGCGACGCGCGGACCTTCATGCGGGCTCCTCGGGGGTCGGCGCGGCCGGACGGCCGTAGCGGCGGCGGAACTTCTCGACGCGGCCCGCGGTGTCCACGACGCGCGCGGTGCCGGTGTAGATGGGGTGGCTCGCCGAGGAGATCTCGACGTCGATCACCTGGTAGTTGTTCCCGTCGGTCCACTCGACGCTCTTCGTGGACGTCGCCGTCGACCGCGTGAGGAACGCGAAGTCGGCGGACGCGTCGCGGAAGACGACGGGGTGGTAGTCGGGGTGGAGGTCCTTCTTCACGGGCGGTGCTCCTGCGGGGGTCGGGGCGGGGGAAGGGTCACCAGCTGGACTTCGTGATGCCGGGCAGCTCGCCCCGGTGCGCCAGCTCGCGCAGCCGGACGCGCGACAGGCCGAACTTCCGCCAGTAGCCGCGCGGGCGGCCGTCGACGACGTCGCGGTTGCGCAGCCGCACCGGGGAGGCGTCGCGGGGCAGGGCGTGCAGCGCGGCCATCGCCGTCGCGCGCTGCTCGGGCGTGCGCGCGGGGTCGACGGACGCGCGCTTGAGCTCGGCGCGCCGCTCGGCGTACCGGGCGACGACCTCACGGCGCTGCGCGTCGCGGGCGATCTTGCTGGTCTTGGCCATCAGCGCTCCTCGCGGAAGTCGACGTGGCGCCGCACGACCGGGTCGAACTTGCGCAGCACCAGACGGTCGGGGTCGTGGCGACGGTTCTTGCGGGTGACGTACGTGAAGCCGGTGCCGGCCGTGGACCGGAGCTTGATGACCGGGCGCAGGTCGGCGCGGCGAGCGCCGCTCATCGCAGCCGCTCCCCGCGGGCGAGCATGCGGGCCACGACGACGTCGATGCCCAGCCGGTCGATCGTCGTGATGCCGCGCGCCGAGACGGTGAGCGTGACGCGGCGGCGCAGCGACGGCACGTAGTACCGCCGCCGCTGGACGTTCGGGTCCCAGCGGCGCTTCGTGCGGCGGTGGGAGTGGGAGACGGCATGGCCGAACCCGGGGGTGGTGCCGAGCACTTGGCAGCGAGCGGACATGGGCGTCACGGTAGGTATTGATAACCGTTCTCGTCAAGACGTACGGTGTGCGCCATGACGCCTCCTACGCCGCTCGTCGTCCTCGCGACCGTGGACCCCGTCGTGCGCGACACCACGGTCTTCGGCCTCGTCACCGACCACCCGCGCCTCGTCGTCCTGCGCCACGACATCCTCGACGACGAGGACGGTGGCCGGATCCGTCGCGTGATCGTGAGCGGTGACGGCGTCCTGGAGGACGCCGAGGTCCCGCTCGAGCACGCGTGCCTGTCGTGCGCGGTGCGCGAGGACGCCGTCCCGCAGCTCGAACGTCTCGCACGCGACCCCCGCTGGGACGCCGTCGTGCTCGCGCTGCCCGTCGGCGCGGAGTCGCTGCCCGTCTCCCGGGCGCTCGCCCGGTCAGGCCGACGCGCCGGGCTCGCCGGGCTGTCCGGTGCGCGCGGGCTGCGGCTCGCCGACGTCGTCGCG
>NZ_JAAXOY010000695.1 GCF_012396155.1 Cellulomonas septica
GTCGTCGACGGGCGCGACCGGACCGTCCGCCATCCCGACCGCGCCGTCGAGGCCCTCGCGCAGGATGTCCGCGTGACCCGCGTGGCGGGCCGTCTCGGTCAGCACGTGCACCATCACGTTGAAGAGCATCACGTCCGGCTGCGGCCACCACGGCACGTGGCCGGGTGCGTCGACCGGCAGCGCGGCGACCGTCGCGTCCGCGTGCGCGCACGCCCGCCGGTACCGCGCGACGACGTCGTCCCGCGACTCGTCCTGCGTGGCCCACAGGTGCGCGCGGTTCCCCGCGGCGTCGTCCCAGCGCGGGATCGGCTCGGGGAACGGCCGGGCGAAGATCTCCCCGAGATAGCGGGCCTCCGCGACCGCCAGGTGCTTCACGAGGCCCAGCAGGTTCGTGCCCGTGTCGGTCAGCGGGCGTCGCACGTCGTACTCGGACAGGCCGTCGAGCTTGCCCAGCAGCGACGCGCGCGTCCAGCGCAGGTCGTCGAGCAGGTACGCCTTCGCGAAGTCGTCGATCATGCGCCCAGCGTCCCAGTCGAAGGGGGCTGGTGACGGGCTCGTCGGGGTCGCCGTCGCGGCCCGCGGGTCAATGCGTGGCGAGCTCGCGCGGGTAGGCGAGGACGTCGACCAGCGCGCCGTTCCGCCAGACGGTGACCTCGATGCGCCGGTCGATCGCGTCCTCGACCATGAGCCGCTGCACGGCCGTCGCGGTGACGACCCGGTTGCCGTCGAGCTCGACGACGACGTCCCCGCGTCGCAGCCCGGCCTCCTCCGCGGGGCTGCCCGGCGACACGTCGGCCACCTGGAGCCCGGTGCGCGAGCCCATGCGCGCGGCGAGCTCGGGCGCCAGCGCGACCTGGATCCCCGCGATGCCGAGCCACGCGCGCCGCACCCGGCCGCGGGTCATGAGCGCGTCGACGATCTGCCGGGTCGTCGAGTTGACCGGCACGGCCAGCCCGACGCCGATGCCCGCGAGCGCGGTGTTGACGCCCACCATCCGCCCGGCACCGTCGGCCAGCACGCCGCCGCTATTGCCGGGGTTGAGCGCGGCGTCGGTCTGCACGACCTCGTCGACGACGCGTCCCGACGCGGTCGGCAGCGACCGCCCGAGCGCCGACACGATGCCCGCCGTGACGCTCCCGGCGAGGCCGAGCGGGTTGCCGAGCGCGATGACGAGCTGCCCGACGCGCAGCCGCGCGGCGTCGCCGAGCTCGACGGGTTCGGGCAGGTCGTCGTGGGCGCGGAGCACGGCGAGGTCGGACAGCGGGTCGCGGCCGACGACCTCCGCGTCGACCGTCGTGCCGTCGAGGAACGCCGCCTCGACCCGGCGGGCTCCCGCGACGACGTGCGCGCTCGTCAGCAGGTGCCGGTCGCGTGTGATGACGCTCGCGGAGCCCGCACCCGTGCCGCGGGCCGTCACGACCGTGAGGCTCGCGACGCTCGGGAGCACGCGCTCCGCGACGCCCGAGACGGTCCGCGAGTAGGCGTCCAGCACGTCGTCGTCCATGCCGTAGTCCAGCGCGCCCGCCGCCCCCGGCGATACCCGCGTTCGCCGAGGGCGAGCGGCTCGGGCCACACCGCCTGCGCGGCCCCGCGGGTCGTGAACCGTTTCGGACCCCTGTGCCCGTGCGAGGTCGTCCCTATCTTCATCGGTGTAGATCGTCACCCGCACGTGTCGACGACCGTCGACACGCGTCCTGACCAGGCGGGGGCGGACCAGACGAGCCGGAGGAGCCCACCGTGCGCCATCCCACCCCGACCCGCCTGCGCGGGACCCTGCTGGCGGCCGTCGTCAGCGTCCTCGCGCTCGGCGGGCTCACCGCGCCCGCCGTCGCGGCCCTGCCGGAC
>NZ_JAAXOY010000696.1 GCF_012396155.1 Cellulomonas septica
GGACGCTGCCCGTGATCCTGCTCGAGCGCCGCGAGGGGCAGATCTCCGCGGGACGCTGGACGGGCGGGGCGCGCGTCGCCGACCTGCCGCCGGGCCTCGTGCTGTCGGACGCCCCGTCGGTGCTCGAGGACCTGCTGCTCGGCGACGCGAAGGTCGCCGAGGTCCCGGGCGTCGTGTCGAGCGTCGGCATGTCCCGCTGGCAGGCGATGCGCGCGCTCGCGGCGGGGCGCAAGAGCCGGTGAGAGGTCCGTCTCGTCGCGCGGCCGCGGCCCGCGTCGTCGACGACCGGCGGGTAGCCTGACGCGGTGTCCACCCCCCGCGTCGTCGTCCTCGACTACGGCTTCGGCAACGTCCGCTCCGCGGTACGCGCGCTCGAGCGCGTCGGCGCCCAGGTCGAGCTGACGGCGGACAAGCACGCCGCGACGGAGGCCGACGGCCTCGTCGTGCCCGGCGTCGGCGCGTTCGCGGCCGTCATGGGCGGGCTGCGCGCGGTCGGCGGCGACCAGGTGGTCGACCGTCGCCTCGCCGGCGGCCGTCCCGTGCTCGGGATCTGCGTCGGGATGCAGGTGATGTTCGCGGAGGGCGTCGAGCACGGTGACCGCACGGACGGGCTCGGCGAGTGGCCCGGCGTGGTCGACCGGCTCGAGGCCGACGTCGTGCCGCACATGGGCTGGGCGACGATCGAGCCCCCCGCGGGCAGCACGCTGTTCCGCGGTCTGGAGGACGAGCGCTTCTACTTCGTGCACTCCTACGCGGCCCGGTCGTTCCCGCTGACCGACGAGGAGCAGAGCGCGACGCCGTTCAGCGCGCCGCTCGTCACGTGGGCCACGCACGGCGACCGGTTCGTCGCGGCGGTCGAGAACGGCCCGCTCGCCGCGACCCAGTTCCACCCCGAGAAGTCCGGCGACGCGGGCGCGCAGCTGCTCACCCACTGGGTCGACTCGCTGCGCTGACCCCGGCGCGACCCCACCACCGCACCACCTCCCGGAGGACACCCATGACCGACCGCCTCGAGCTGCTGCCCGCCGTCGACGTCGCCGACGGCCAGGCCGTCCGCCTCGTCCAGGGGGAGGCCGGCTCCGAGACCGGCTACGGCGACCCGCTCGCCGCAGCGCTCGACTGGCACGCCGGGGGCGCCGAGTGGATCCACCTCGTCGACCTCGACGCGGCGTTCGGGCGCGGCTCGAACGCGGAGCTCCTCGCCGACGTCACGCAGCATCTCGCGAACAAGGGCGTCAAGATCGAGCTGTCGGGCGGCATCCGCGACGACGCGTCGCTCGCGCGCGCGCTCGGGACCGGCGCGACGCGCGTCAACCTCGGCACGGCCGCGCTCGAGGACCCGGAGTGGACCGCGCGCGTCATCGCCGAGCACGGCGACCAGATCGCGGTGGGCCTCGACGTGCGCGGCACGACGCTCGCGGCCCGCGGGTGGACGCAGGAGGGCGGCGACCTGTGGGAGGTGCTGGAGCGCCTCGACGCGGCCGGCTGCTCGCGCTACGTCGTGACCGACGTGACGAAGGACGGCACGCTGCGCGGACCGAACGTCGACCTGCTCCGCGAGGTGTGCGCGCGCACCGACGCCCCGGTCGTCGCGTCCGGCGGCGTGTCGAGCCTCGAGGACCTGCGCGTGCTGCGCGAGCTCGTGCCCGTGGGCGTCGAGGGCGCGATCGTCGGCAAGGCGCTCTACGCGGGGGCGTTCACGCTGCCGCAGGCGCTCGACGTCGCCGGCCGGCCCTGACCCCGTCGTGAGCACCGGCCGCGCGCTGCCGCCGTCGTCGCCGTTCGCCGGGGACGAC
>NZ_JAAXOY010000697.1 GCF_012396155.1 Cellulomonas septica
CGACGCGCGGCCGCGTCCGGCGCGACGACGCGCTCCCCGGCGGCCCGGCCGCACGCGACGAACCCGTCGCACCCGCGACGAGCACGACGGGCAGCACGGGGAGGATGCACGGCGAGATGCCGGTGACGAGGCCGCCGACCAGGCCGATCAGCGCGAGCGTGAGCAGGTCCATGCCCGACGTTCGCCGCCGGGGCCGTCCGCGGATGGGTCGTGGGCGCGTCGAGAAATCGTCGACATCCGCACCCATCCACCCCGTCGACGGCCCCGAACCACCCTCGACAGGGGAGCCACCGGGCACCGGGCCGCTCCCTCAGGACTCAGGAGGGAACCACCATGAAGACCACCACCCGCACCCGCGTCGCCGCGGTCCTGCTCGCCGGTGTCACCGGGCTCACCCTCACCGCCTGCTCCTCGGGCGACGACACGGCCGGCGCCGACGAGACGGCCACCATGGAGCAGACGCCCATGGAGGAGTCGACGCCCGAGGACGACGGGATGATGACCGCCGACCCCGCCGCCGACCTCGTCGGCCCCGGCTGTGCCGACTACGCCGCCGCCGTCCCCGACGGGCCGGGCTCGGTCATGGGCATGTCGACCGACCCCGTGGCGGTCGCCGCGTCGAACAACCCGATGCTCAAGACCCTCACCGCCGCCGTCTCGGGCCAGCTCAACCCCGACGTCAACCTGGTCGACACGCTCAACGGCGACGAGTTCACGGTGTTCGCGCCCGTCGACGACGCCTTCGGCAAGATCGACCCCGCGACCATCGAGGGGCTCAAGACCGACACCCCGACGCTCACGTCGATCCTCACGTACCACGTCGTGCCCGGTCAGCTCACGCCCGACCAGGTCGTCGGGACGCAGACCACGGTCCAGGGCGGCACCGTCGAGGTCACCGGCTCGGGCGACGACCTCATGGTCAACGACGCCAAGGTCGTCTGCGGCGGTGTCCACACCGCCAACGCGACCGTCTACCTCATCGACTCGGTGCTCATGCCGACGATGTGACGGCTCGGTCCGGTGCCTGCGGTGCCGGACCGTCCCGCTCCCCGGTGGGGGCACCCGCGTGGTGCCCGGACATGGTGCCCGCCGGGGAGCACGGAGCCCCCTCGCCTCCTGCGGCGAGGGGGCTCTCGTCGTCCTCCGACCGTCCGCGTCCGACGACGGCGGGTCCCTGGCAGGCGAGACGCCCGGTGACGTCGGGCGGCGCAGAACGGCGTCAGGCCGCCGTCGGGCCGCGGCGCGGAGCGGCGTCAGGCCGCGGCGAGGACCACGATCGGGTCGCTCGTCGGCTGCTCCGAGCCGCCGGCCGGCTCGACCGTCACGGCGAGCGCGTCACCCGGGGCGAAGTCGTCGGCGAACTGCCGGACCGTCCCGTCGTCGCTCGTCATGACGCCCGCGGAGAGCGGCTGCCCCTCCCGGACGACCCACAGCTGGTAGACGCGGTCGTCGTCGGGGTCGGGCAGGTTCTCGGCCGTGAAGACGGCCCGTGTGTCCGTGAGGATCGCCGTCACGTCGCCGCCGTCGGCCACGTCCTGGTGCACGAGCACGGCGGACGGGTCGGTGAGCAGGTCCGCGACCTGCTGCTGCTCGGCCTGGACCTGACGCGTGTGGTTCACCTGCTGCACGAGCAGCGCGCCCGGCACGGCTGCACCGATCGCGACCGCGGCGGCGAGCGCGTACCAGCGCGCGGGGCCGCGACGCGGGGTCGACCGCTCGTCGACGGGCACGACGACCGAGGGCGTGGCTGCCGACGGTGACGCCGGGGCGGGTGACGCGACGGGCACCCCCGCGACAGGCTCAGGCGTGCCGGCCGGCGCTCCGGGGGTGAAG
>NZ_JAAXOY010000698.1 GCF_012396155.1 Cellulomonas septica
GGCGTCAGGACGCGCCGGTCGCCGACGTGCGCGACGACGCCCGGCCAGCAGTCGCCGGAGTCCGAGAGCCCGTGCAGCAGGACGAGCGGCGCGCTCACCGGCCGGTGCCGTCGACGGCGTGGGGCTCGATCGCGGCGATCTCGTCGTCGGTCAGCGCGGGTGCGGACAGCGCGGCGACGTTGTCCTCGAGCTGCGCGACCGACGACGCCCCGACCAGCGCCGACGTGATGCGCGGGTCGCGCAGGACCCACGTGAGCGCGAGCTGTGCGAGCGACTGTCCGCGGGCGGCCGCGATGTCGTTCAGCGCCCGGGCGCGCGACAGATACGTCTCGGAGAGCGCGGACGGCTTGAGGAAGTGCCCGACGGCGGCGCGCGAGTCCGACGGCACGTCGCCCGACAGGTAGCGCCCGGTCAGCAGGCCCTGCGCGAGCGGCGAGAAGACGATCGTGCCGATCCCGAGGTCCCTGACGACGTCGAGCAGCGACTCCGACTCCCCCTCGGCGACGTTCTCGACGTGCCGGTTGAACATCGAGTACGACGGCTGGTGGATGAGCAGCGGCGTGCCCAGGTCGGCGAGCACGCGCTGCGCGGTGCGCGTCTGCGACGGCGAGTAGTTGGAGATGCCCGCGTACAGCGCCTTGCCGCTGGTCACCGCGGTGTGCAGCGCACCCATCGTCTCCTCGATCGGGACGCTCGGGTCGGGGCGGTGCGAGTAGAAGACGTCGACGTAGTCGAGCCCGAGCCGCCCGAGCGACTGGTCGAGCGACGCGAGCAGGTACTTGCGCGAGCCGCCGTCGCCGTACGGGCCCGGCCACATGTCGTAGCCGGCCTTGGAGGAGATGACGAGCTCGTCGCGGTACGGCTGGAGGTCGCGCTGCAGGACCCGGCCGAAGTTCGCCTCCGCCGAGCCGTACGGCGGGCCGTAGTTGTTCGCGAGGTCGAAGTGCGTGATGCCCAGGTCGAACGCGCGGCGCAGGACGGCGCGCTGCGTCTCGAGCGGTGTCGTGTCGCCGAAGTTGTGCCACAGGCCCAGGGACAGCGCGGGCAGGTCGAGGCCGCTGTGCCCGGTGCGACGGTAGGTCATGGCGTCGTAGCGCTCGTCCGCGGCGCGGTAGACGGGCTCGGTGGGCATCGCGGGGCGTCCTCTCGGCGGTGGGAGCGTGCGTCGCCACGCTAGCCCGCCGCGCGCCGGTCGGCCGAATCGTTCCGACCGGGCCGCCGCCTAGGATCGGCGCGTGCTGCACGTCGTGTTCTTCGAGCCCCGCATCCCCGGGAACACCGGCAACGCGATCCGCATGGCTGCGGGTACGGGCGCGACGCTCCACCTCGTCGAGCCGCTCGGGTTCGACCTGTCCGAGGCGCGGCTCAAGCGGGCCGGACTCGACTACCACGACCTCGCGCACGTGGTCGTGCACGCGTCCTTCGACGCCCTGCTCGACGCCCTGCCGGACGCCCGGGTGCTCGCCTTCACGACGCAGGCGACGACGTCCTTCGCCGACGTGGCCTACCGCGACGGCGACGCGCTGCTGTTCGGCCCGGAGCCGACGGGGCTGCCCGCCGACGTGCTCGCGCACGACCGCGTCGACGCGCAGCTCCGCATCCCGATGCTGCCGGGGCGCCGCTCGATGAACCTGTCGAACGCCGCCGCCGTCGCCACCTACGAGGCGTGGCGCCAGCTCGGCTTCCCGGGTGGCGCCTGACCGCCTGTCGCGCCACGCCCACGGACGTCCGGGCGACGGCGACGCCCGACCGCTGCCGTCGCGTCCCGCGCGTCGTCGGCCCGCGACG
>NZ_JAAXOY010000699.1 GCF_012396155.1 Cellulomonas septica
GTCGGAGGGGCCGAGGCGGACGCGGGTGCGGGCGCGGAGGCGTACGCGGGCGCGGAGGGGGCCGGGGCGGCGGACGCCGAGGGTGCCGGTGGAGGCGCGGTGATCGGGACGCTGTCCGCGGGAGGCGGCAGCGGCTGCCGGTGCTCGGTCCACGCGGCCCCGTCCCAGTACCGCATGGTGCCGGGCTCGGCGGGGACGGCGTACCAGCCGGCGCGTGCGCTCACCGGGGCCTCCTTCGGACCAGGGCCGCCTCGGGAGACGCGGCAGCCGCACCCTACGGAGGTCGACCGAGACCGCGGGAGCCCGGACGGCGCACGTCACCTTCCCGGCGGCGGTCAAACGCACCGAACCGCCCACACCACCCGGGGACGACGAGACCGCCCGCACCCGGCGATCGGGCGGGGCGGTCTCGGCGACGGGTCGGCCGACGGGTCAGCGCGACGCGTCAGCGCGGCGTGTAGGTGAGGCAGTCCGCGGAGTCCTGGCCGGCACCGACCCGGACGGAGTCCGCGGCGCACTCGAGCGCGGAGTTGTGCACGCAGTCGTCGCGCTGGCACGCACCGACGTGGGTGACGACCTTCTCGAGCCCGCCCTTGACGCCGAGCGGGATGAACGTCGCGCAGGCCGCGTCGCCCGCGTGCCCGCCGATCGTGATCGCCGCCGCGTGGCAGTGCGAGTGGTCGTTGTACGAGCAGCCGGCCACCGAGCACTCGGCGACCGGGGGCAGGTCCATCAGCGTGCTCATCGGTACCTCCACGATCCGGGGACGAGGCGTACCTGACCGACGCTAGACCCGTCGCGCCCGTCCTGCCTAGGGAAGCCGCGAGGTCTCTTCGCAGGTCAGAGCCGCTTTTCAGGTGAGGCTAGCCTCACTCGGCCACGTGTTCAGGTCCCGGCCACGACGGTCCCCGCGCAGGTCACGACCGCCCCCGACCCGCCGGTCGGCCCGGTCGAGGACGCGGGCGGCGTCAGTAGGTGAACGCGGTGATGCGACCCTCGAGGTCCTGCGCCATGACCGCGAGCTCGCGGATCGACTCGCCCATCTGCGTGAGCACCTCGGTCGTGGACCGCGCCGCCGACGCGACGCCGGTGATGTTCGCCGCGATCTCGCCGGCGCCGGTCGCGACCTCGACGACGCCGCGCGACATCTCGTTCGTCGTCGCCGTCTGCCGTTCGACCGCCGACGCGATCGTCAGCTGGTAGTCGTTGATCTGCGCGACGATGTGCGAGATCTGCTCGATCGCCGCGACCGCGCCCTCGGTGTCCGTCTGGATGGCCTGCACCCGGCGGACGATGTCGTCGGTCGCGTTCGCCGTCTCCTGCGCGAGGTCCTTGACCTCCCCGGCGACGACCGCGAACCCCTTGCCCGCCTCCCCGGCGCGCGCGGCCTCGATCGTCGCGTTGAGCGCGAGCAGGTTGGTCTGCGCGGCGATCGACGTGATGACCTTGACGACGTCGCCGATCTCGCGCGAGCTGGTACCGAGGCGCGCGACGGTGTCGGTGGTGCGGGCGGCCACGGCCGTCGCCTCCTCCGCGACGCGGGCGGCCTCGTTCGCGTTCTCGGCGATCGCGCGGATCGACGCGCCCATCTCCTCCGCGCCCGCGGCGATGAGCTGCACGTTGCGGCTCACCTGGTCGGCGGCCGTCGCCACGACGCCGGCCTGCGCGGACGTCTCCTCCGCACCGGCGGCGACCTGCGCCCCGGCGGCGGACATCTCCTCCGACGCGGTCGCGACCGTGCCCGACGCCTCCGTGACGCCC
>NZ_JAAXOY010000007.1 GCF_012396155.1 Cellulomonas septica
GCTCGCGGGCAACCACGCGGTGACCGGCCTCGTCGAGGCCGGCGCGCCGACGCTCCAACGCCAGCAGGTGCCCGCCGCACCACCCGCGGCGCCACCGGCCGCCCCGCCCGCCGCGGGGGCAGGGGCCCCCCTCGCTGCCCCCGCGGAGCCGCAGCACCGCTTCGCGCGCATCGCGACGTGGACCGGCTGGACCGACTCGGCGGTCACGACGCACGACGTCGTCGGGGCCGTGCCGATCGCGCACCACGTCACGCCGATCGACGCCGTGCCCGCGTCGATCACGCCCGTCGGCTGGACGCCCGGGCAGTACGAGTCGCTGGCCGCAGCGACCGCGGCGATCAAGTCCGCGGGGACCGCGGGCGCCGTCTTCCTGGAGAACGGCAGGTACGTCGCCTACCACGCGAGCGGCGAGACGCTGCTGAGCGCGTTCACGCTCGCGAACGTCCTGTGGTTCCCGGAGAAGCCGTGGACGGCCGTGCGGTTCGACACGGACGCGCAGGTCATCGTCACGGAGGACGGCGCCGAGCTGCGGCCGACGCAGTTCACGACGAAGGACGACGCGAAGACGCGCATGGCGGACCAGGCGCTCATGCCCGGTGCGGGCACGGCGTCGACGGACCCGTTCGCGGGCTACAAGCAGGGCCTCGACCTCACGAAGCCCGCGGTGCTCGAGCTCGCGTTCGGCGCGGCCATGCGCGACAACGCGCTCGCGGTCCTCGCGTCCGCGCGGGTGCGGGTCCAGCGCGACGTGGACCGCCGGTTCGCGTCCGGCACGGTCTCCCAGGCGGAGATCCAGACGATGCGCAGCACCGCGGAGTACCTCGCGGGCATCGACGCCGAGATCGCCGCGATCCCGAAGACCATCCCCAGCGGCACGCAGGAGTCGTACGCCGAGTTCCAGGCGAACCACGCGCGGTTCCAGGCGCTGCAGGCCCGTCGTCGCGTGGTGCTCGCGCGGTACCCGGCGCTCGCGCGCGTGGACGTCACGGCGTTCGCACGGCTGAGCCCCGAGGAGCAGAACGCGCAGCTCGGCGCGGACGCGCTGCAGGTCCTCGAGGACATCGACACGACCCGCAACAACATCCACGACGGGTCGGTCAACCTGTGGAAGATCCGCTCGGTCGTCGACTCGACGATCGCCGGTCTCGGCATCTCCGACCCCGAGGCGCGCAAGCAGGTCGAGAAGCTCGTCACGGCGAACCAGACGTCGATCGCCGAGACCGTCCTCACGCTGTTCACGCTCGCGTTCGGCATCGGCGCGGCGTTCGCGACGGGTCCCGTCGGCCTCGCGCTGGCCGCGGGGGCGTTCGGCCTGGGCGTGGCGGACGCGGTCGCGCAGACCGAGGCGTTCTTCGCCGAGAAGGCGGCGTCCAACACCGACCTCGACCCGGCGCAGTCGCTGCTGTCGCCCGACGAGGCGCGCTCGTGGGGCTGGCTCGTCGTCGCGTGGGTGGGTGTCGTCGCCGACGCCGCGCAGGTCGTGACGGCGCTCAAGGCGGTGAAGGCCGCCAACGGCACGCTCGAGGTGGGGGTCACCGCGCTCGCGAAGGGCGACCAGCGGCTCGCCGCGGACCTGCGCCGTGCCGCGGGCATCGCCGACGCGGGCGAGGTGCTCACGGAGGCGCTGCGGCCCGGGCTGTCGCGTCGCGTCGGCACGACGATCGAGGTGAACGCGTCGCTCGCGCCGCGCGAGATCCGGGTGGACATCCTGGTCGACGACGCGGGACGCGTGTCGGTGCAGGGCATGGTCGTCGGCGCGGAGGCGACGGTCGGCGAGATCCTCGCGCACGGGCAGGTCGTCACGATGGTGCGCCGCTACGACGGGCTCGTCGGCAAGATCCGCGAGCTCGTCGACAAGGTGCGCTCGCTGGCCGGCTTCCCGGCGCCGGGCGTCAACCCCTTCAGGGCGGGGTCGCAGGCGTACGAGTCGTTCTTCGAGGTCATGAAGCTGCCCGACATCATCGCGGCCCGGCGGGCCGCGCTCGGGCGCGCCATCGGCACCGCCGAGGAGGACGTGCTGCGTCGCGAGGTCCGGTTCCTCGAGTCGGAGCTCGTCGAGCACTCCGCGGCGGTCGAGCGCATGGCCGCCGAGAAGGGCTCCGGGTTCGTCGCCGCCGCGGGCGAGGAGACGCGCAACGCGATCCGGTCCGGCGTCGTGCCGCCCATCGAGGGCAACGCGCTCGTGAAGGACCCGTCAGCCTACTACTACCGGCGCAACCCGGCCGGCGACCCGCCGTTCCTGCTGACGCGGTTCGCCGACTCGTCCGAGCCTGCGCTGACCCTCGTGCGCGAGGGGTCGGGGTGGAAGATCGCGGCGGGTGCGCTGTCGCGGCGCGAGGAAGGTGCGGCGCTCGTCGCGTCGTGGAGCGACGACCTCAGGCGCGGGTTCGCGGCGCTCGTGGGCCGGTTCGCCGACGCGACCGTCGTGCCGCTGCGGGGTGTCGCGACGACCCGACGCCGCCTGCAGGAGGTCGTCACCGGGGCCCAGCAGTACGAGCTGCGCCAGATCCTCGCGGAGGCGCTGCGGTCGCGTCCCGACCCGCTGGTCGAGGCGACGCAGTCCGTCGACGCGCTCCTCGCGCACGAGATCGTCGTCGTGCGCGGCACCGACCAGCTGCGTGCGTACAACTACCGGCTCGCGTTCGAGACGGCCGCGGGCGCCCCGGCGTCCGGGGACCTGCACCACCTCATCCCGCTCTACCTCGGCGGCGACCACCGGCGGCTCGTCGACATCGAGCCGCTGCTGCACGACCGCCTGCACACGCTCATCGAGGGCATCCCGATCGGCGACGGCGTGACGCTCGCGCCGTCGTCGATCCAGAACTCGGCCGCGCGCCCCGACTCGACGACGACCGCGGTCCTCGTGCAGGGCTGCGCCGAGCACCGACGCATCCGCCTCACGTACCGGTCGGGCAACGGCACCGAGTGGGACGCCGACGTCGAGCCGTGGTCCGTCGTGGTGCGGCACAGCCGCTGGTACCTGCTGTGCCGGACGGCCCGCGACGAGGTGCGCGCGTACCGCGTCGACCGCGTGCGCGCCGCGACCGTGCTGGACGAGGTGTTCACGCCGCCCGCGGACCTGGACCCGGTCGCGCTGCTCGAGGAGAACCTCGCGACGGGCTGGGAGTACGCGACGGAGGTCGAGATCGACGCCCCGCTCGACGACGTCGCGCGCTGGGTCTCCCCCGCGCTCGGCCGGCTCACGGCGGTCGACGCGCAGACGACGCGCCTGGTGGGGAGCACGAGCAACCCGTGGTGGTACGCCGAGCAGCTCGTCCGGACGCCCGCGCCGTACCGCGTGATCGGCTGCCCGGAGCTGCGGGAGACGACGCGCGCGCTGGGGCGACGGCTGCTCGACGCGGCCGGCTGAGCGTCGCCCGTCCTGCGATCTGGCGGCGCGGTGAACTGGACGTACGTCCATGACCAGGGTCGAAGGACTGCTGAATGTCACCCGGATGAGTGACACTAGTCAGACACCCCTTTCTTCCGCGCACATCCGCGCGCCCGAAACCGATGGGACCACCATGAGAGCCCTCACCCGCCGCACCCTGACCGCCGGCGCCGTCGTCGCGACCTCCGCGATCCTCGGCGTCCTCGCACCCGCCGTCGCGTCCGCGGCCGACAGCACCGACGGTGCACCCACGACCACGACCGGGCAGGCTGACGTCGAGGAGGTGACCTCCGTGTCCGCGATCACCGCGATGTGGCTCTGGGACAACTCCGTCGACCCCGCGCAGGACGGCCGTGGCACCGGCTACGCGTTCGCCACGCCCGCCGGCGTCGTCGCGTTCGCGCAGGAGCACGGGCTCGAGACGATCCACGTCTCCGCGCCCTGGGCGTCCGACGAGGGACCCGTCGCCACCTGGATGACCGACACGCTCGTCGCGCTCGACGCCGCGGGCGTCGACGCGGGCGTGCTCGGCGGCGACGCGCCCTGGCTCGACAACCCCGCGCTCGCCGTGCAGTGGATGACCGCCGCGACGCACGACCGCCCGGTCACGCACGTGCAGCTCGACGTCGAGCCGTGGACGCTCCCCGCGTGGCAGGCCGACCCGCAGGCCGCGAGCGCGCAGTGGCTGCACATGCTCGACGTCGTGCGCGCCGCGATGCCCGCGGGCGTCGACCTCGCCGTCGACGCGCCCTGGTGGCTCACGACGGTCGCGAGCCCCGACGGCACCGGCACGCTCTTCGACGACGTCCTCGAGCGCGTCGAGCACGTCGGCGGTGTCCGTCGGCGCGATCACGTCGACCTCGTCGTCGCGCAGCGCGGTCACCTGGTCGAGCGGGTGCAGCGCGGTGCGGAGCACGACGCGGTCGAACGCGGCCGGCCGCGCACCCTCGTACGACTCGTTCCGGACCAGGTCCACGCGCTCCTCGCCGACGACGCGGTCGACGACGTACGGCCCCGTCGTGACGGCGGCGGTCGCGTCCTCCGCGAGCAGCTCCGCGGTGAGGCCCGTCCGCCACGCGAGGGACAGCGACCGCAGGGCCCCCTTGTCCTCGCCCAGGATCGCGGCGCTGACCGCCGCCGCCGCCTCCGCGGGGTCGTCGATCCCCAGCACCGTGGCGCCGAGCACGTGTGCCGGGACGTTGACGTCGAGCGCGACCTCCCAGTCCGCGACCGGGACGTCGTACACGAGCGTGACGCTCGAGCCCTCGACGATCGGCACCGCGGGGACGTGCACCAGCGCGGCCGACGTCGCGGCGAACGCGACACCCGCGTCGAGCGCGTCGCCGTTCGTCACCTCGCCCGACGCGTCGATCTCGGGCGTCACGTCGTCGTAGAGGCCGCTGCGGGCCGCCCACTCGAGGACCAGGTCGTCCGGCGTCACCGGGACGCCGTCCGACCACAGGGCCGTCGGGGAGATCGTGTAGCGGACCGTGAGCGGCGCGTCCGCGACCTTCTCGACCGTGCCGAACGACTCGTCGAACACCGCCGAGCCGTCCTCGTCGACCGACACGAAGCCCGACTGCGCGAGCGAGCGGACGAGCGTGCTGCCGGGCGTCCGGCCGAGCGTCGTCCCCGCGTTGAGCGACCCGAACGCGCTGCCGACCGCGACGACGACCGTCCCCGCCCGCTCCGGGTCGGGCTCCGGCTGCGTGCAGCCGCCGAGCACGAGCCCGAGGACCACGACGAGCGCGGCACCCCCCACCGTCGACCTGCGCACGCCTGCGACCTCCCGGATCGTGTGCCGCACGGGACTCCCCCGCCGGACGTCTCGCCTGGACGGTCTCACACCGCCGCCACCTGCGGATATCGGTCGTCACCACCCGGAACTGAACTCTGCCGGACAACTCGGGTACGGAGGACTTTCGCCACGCGGCGCCGTACCCCGCCCGACGTTCCGCCGGGACGACGAAGGCCGTGCCCGCGGCACCCGCCGGCACGGCCTGCGTCGCGGCAGGAACGTCAGAAGCCGCCCTCGGCGCCGCCCCGCGGGTCGGATGCCTGGCCCTGGCCCTGCGACTGCGTCTTGCGCTGCTCCGCCGCCTCGGCACCGCGGCCGTGCACGAACGCCTCGGCCTCGGCGTCGGCCTGGCGCAGCGCCGCCTCGGCCTCCTCGATGAGCCGGTCGCGCTCCTCGCGGCGCAGCTTCTGCTCGGCCGGGTTCGGCACGGGCACCGCGGCGAGCAGGCGCTTGGTGTAGTCCTGCTGCGGGGTGCGCAGGATCGAGTCGCGGTCGCCGACCTCGACGAGCAGACCCTTGTTCATGACCGCGATGCGGCTGGACAGGATCTCGACGACGGCCAGGTCATGGCTGATGAACAGGCACGCGAAGCCGTACTCGCGCTGCAGCTCCTGGAACAGCTCGAGGACGCGCGCCTGGACGGACACGTCGAGCGCGGACGTCGGCTCGTCGGCGATGAGCAGCTTGGGGCTGAGCGCGAGCGCACGGGCGATGCCGACGCGCTGCCGCTGACCGCCGGACAGCTCGTGCGGGTACCGGTTGCGCATCGACCGCTGCAGGTGGACGCGGTCCAGGAGGTCCTCGACGCGCTTGCTCAGCTCGGCGCCCTTGGCGATGCCGTGCAGCTTGAGCGGCTCGCCGATGGACTCGCCGATCGGCAGACGCGGGTTGAGCGACGAGCCCGGGTCCTGGAAGACGATCGAGACGTCCTGGCGGACCTCGCGCAGCGTCTTCGGCTTCACGCCCGCGAGCTCGACCCCGTTGACCTTGAGCGACCCGCCCGCGACGGGCAGCAGGCCGACGGCGGCACGGCCGACGGTCGTCTTGCCCGAGCCGGACTCGCCGACGAGGCCGAGGACCTCGCCGCGCGCGATCGTCAGGTCGACGCCGTTGATCGCCCGGAACGCGGGGATCCGGCCGCGCGACGGGTACTCGATGATGAGGTCCTTCGCCTCGAGCGCGTACCCCGTGGCCGTCGCCGCCGGTGCGGGCGCCTGGACGGGGGTCGCGGTCGTGGCGGAGGTCGAGGTGACGTCGTGCTCCGCGCCCGGCGCCTGGAACGTCGCCGAGCCCAGGTGGGGCACCGACTCGAGGAGCTGGATCGTGTAGGGGTGCGTCGGGCGGTTGAAGATCGTGTCCGAGTCGCCCGACTCGACGATGCGGCCGTTCTTCATGACGAGCACGCGGTCGGACAGGTCCGCCACGACGCCCATGTCGTGCGTGATGAGCACGATGCCGGAGTCGATGCGGCTGCGCAGGTCGCGCATGAGCTTGAGGATCTCGGCCTGGACGGTGACGTCGAGGGCCGTCGTCGGCTCGTCCGCGATGAGCAGCTTGGGGTCGCACGCGAGGGCCTGCGCGATCATGCCGCGCTGGCGCTGACCGCCTGACAGCTGGTGCGGGTACTTGTCGACCGCGCGCTCCGGGTCCGGGATGTCGACGAGCTTGAGCAGCTCGATCGCGCGCTGCCGCGCGGCCTTGGGGCCCAGGTCGAAGTGCACGCGCAGGGTCTCGATGATCTGGAACCCGACCGTGTAGACGGGGTTCAGCGCGGTCATCGGCTCCTGGAAGATGACCGCGACCTCCTTGCCGCGCACCGAGCTGAGCTGCTTGTGCGTGAGGCCGAGGAGCTCGCGACCCGCGAGCTTCGCGGAGCCGGTGGCGCGGCCGTTCGGCGGCAGCAGCCCGATGAGGGACATCGACGACTGCGTCTTGCCCGACCCGGACTCGCCGACGATGGCGAGGACCTCGCCGGGCCGGACGTCGTAGGTGACCTCCGTGGCGGCGGGGTACCACTCGCCGTCGACGAAGAACTCGACGGTCAGGTCACGGACCTCGAGGATGGGCGCCTTGCCGTCCGGCGTCGGGGCCGGGACGTTCGCGAGGGTCTCGGTGCTCACTGGTCGAGCAGTTCCTTCCGTGCGGGGGCCGGGGCGGTCGCGCGGTGGCGCGCAGCCGGTCCGGAGCCGTCTGGGACGATGACCGCATGGTGGCGGACGTCGTGGAGTTCCGGCCGGGGTTCGGCCGATGGGTTGCCGGTGGTGTCGTGGTGCTGTGCCTGGTGGGCGCCGTGACGGGCCTGGTCGACGACGCGTCGACGACGCTCCCCTACCTGCCGCTGCTGGCGCTGGTCGCCGTCGGCGCCTGGGCCGCCTACTGGCGTCCCGCGGTGATCGTGACGCCCGCGGGCGTCGAGATCCGCAACGTGCTGCGGACCGTGGAGATCCCCTGGCCGGCGGTCCAGGAGATCGGCACCCAGTACGCGCTGACGCTGCGCACCGTGTACGGCTCCTACTCGGCCTGGGCGGCACCCGCGCCGAGCGCCGTCCGCACCGGCCGCACGCAGGCGGGCGCCGACAAGAACCTGCCGAGCAGCACCTACGGCCCCGGCGGCGGCGTCCGCCCCGGCGACCTGGCCGGCACCGACTCCGGCGACGCGGCCGCGATCGTGCGGCAGCGCTGGGAGGAGGCCCGTGACGCCGGGCTCCTGGACGACCCGCGGTTCGAGCGCGAGCGACCGCGCGTGCGCTGGCACACCGGCACGATCGCCGCGCTGGCGATCCTGCTGGTGGCCAGCGTCGCGGCGCTCGCGCTCTGAACGGCGGGTCACGGGATCAGGCTCCGGCGGTCGCCGGGACGCCGGACTTGCGCTCGGCGCGACGCGACGCCCGGGCGAGGGCCCGACGCGTCGGGATGCGCCGCTGACGCGGGTCGAACGCGTCACGCAGGCCGTCGCCGATGAAGTTGATGCAGAGCGCGATCGTCACGATGAACAGACCGGGCCACCAGAACAGCCACGGCCGCGTCGCGAACGCCGTCTGGTACTCGTTGATGAGGTTGCCCAGCGAGACGTCGGGGAACGCGATGCCGAAGCCGAGGTAGCTGAGCGCCGTCTCGAGCAGGATCGCCGCGGCCATCAGCAGCGTCGCGTTGACGATGATGACGCCGACCGCGTTCGGCAGGATGTGCTTGAACATGATCCGGCCGTTGCTCGCACCGGCCACGCGCGCCGCGTCGACGAACTCCCGCTCGCGCAGCGACAGGAACTCGCCGCGGACCAGACGGGCCATGGACGTCCAGCTGACCGCCGCGAGGGCGAGCGCGAGGGTCACGGGGTTGGCGCCGCCGACCCACGCACCGAGGATCGCGCCGACCATGATCACGGGGATCGTGATGACCATGTCCGTGAACCGCATGAGCAGGTTGTCCAGGCGGCCACGGAAGAAGCCGGCCGAGGCGCCGATCGCGATGCCGATGGCCGACGCGAGCAGGCCGATGATCACCATGACGGTGAGCGACTGCTGCGTGCCGCGCATGACGAGCGCGAACACGTCCTTGCCGATGTTGTCCTGACCGAACGGGTGCTCGCCGATGGTGAGGCCGCCCGAGAAGGACAGCGTCGGGGCGCCGCCGGAGTTGACGATCGGCGACAGGTCGGACGGCGAGTACTTCCACCAGCCGGGGATGGGCCCCCAGCCGATCGACGTGGTGGCCAGGACGACGACGCACAGCAGGACGAACGCCGACGCCATGGCGCCGCGGTGGCGGAGGAACCGGCGCAGGACGATGCGGCCCTGCGAGAGCCCCTCGACCTCCTTGAGCTCGATCGCGTTCTCGACGACGTCGTGGTGCTCGGGGCCGTCCAGCTGCTGGGGCGTGATGGGCGTGGGCGTGGTCATGCGTTCACCCGGATCCTGGGGTCGAGGGCGGCGTAGACGAAGTCCACGACGATGTTGGCGAGGACGAGCAGAGTCCCGACGACGAGGAAGTACCCCATGATCGGGTCGGCGTCTCTCGCCCCCAGCGAGTGGATGAAGAGCGAGCCCATGCCGCTCCACGAGAAGATCCGCTCGGTGATGATCGCGCCGCCGAACAGGGCCGCGATGTCGAGCGGGATGATCGTCGCGAGCGGGATCAGCGCGTTGCGGAACGCGTGCCGCACGGTGACGACCCGCTCCGGCAGGCCCTTGGCCCGCGCGGTGCGGATGTAGTCCTGGTTCATGACCTCGAGCAGGCTCGCACGCGAGTACCGGGTGTACGACGCGAACGAGATGAGGATGAGCGCGATGGTCGGCAGGATCAGGTGCGTGAACCGGTCGAGCGACTCGACCCAGTAGTCGCCGTTGAGGCCGGGGGTCTGCGAGCCGATGGTCGCGATCGGGCGGCCGTTGATGTAGCTCGAGTCGGTGTACGGCTTCCAGACGTCCATGATGCGGTCGACGTAGATCAGCCCAGCCACCACGAACGCCGTGATCGCCGCGTTGCGCATCGACTGCCCGTAGTCCGGTCCGCCGTACAGGCGCCCCACGACGAGGCCGACGGCGATCGCCACCAGCGCCAGGCCGAGGACCCACAGCCCGTTGAAGCCGGGGGCCACGAAGACGTACTTCAGCGGGAACCACAGCGCGACGCCGATGGCGACGACCGTGAGCGACGACAGCAGCGCGCGACGGTTGTGCAGCCCGGTCGTCATCGCGGTGAGGCCGACCGCCGCACCGGCGCCGAGGACGGCGATGCCGACCATGCCGAGGCTCGGGTCGAGCAGCCAGCCGCTCTCGAGCACCGCGAAGATCACGAGACCGGTCGAGAGCGCGGACGTCACGAACGTGATGAGCCGCCGTCGCAGGTCCCCGCCGATCAGCACCTGCCAGACCAACCCGGCGACCACGGACAGGAACACGATCATCGCGGTGCTCAGCGTCGGGTCCGCGAGGAAGTCGTTGAAGCCGATGGCGCCCCACAGCTTGAGGAGCACCGCGACCCAGAAGGACGGCAGCGAGTACAGGACGAACGACATGAACGTCACCGAGTAGTCGAACCCGGTGTACTGCCGCAGCGCCGAGGCGATGCCGACGGTGATGCCGAGGACGACGGCGAGCACCGTGGCGCCGCCGACGAGCTGGACCGTCGACG
The DNA here is from genome assembly GCF_012396155.1 of Cellulomonas septica. Classification (GTDB taxonomy): domain Bacteria; phylum Actinomycetota; class Actinomycetes; order Actinomycetales; family Cellulomonadaceae; genus Cellulomonas; species Cellulomonas septica. Next base: position 10,323 of record NZ_JAAXOY010000007.1, read on the forward strand.
GGATCGCGCTCGCCAGGAGGTCGGTGACCTCCTGGTTGGTGACCCAGCTCTGGCCGAGCGTCCCACGCCCGATCAGGTAGCCGAGCACGCCGGCGAGCCACTTGAAGTAGCGGATGACCGGCGGGGTGTCGAGGTCGAGCGCCCGGATCCGGGCCTCGATCAGCTGCTCCTTGTTGGGAGCGCTGCTGGCGTACAGGTCCTCGAGGGGGTCCAGCGCGTACGCGAGGAGCATGTAGACGATGAACGTCGCCCCGAGAAGGACGATCGCCGAGGACAGCAGACGGCGACCGATGAAGGTCAACGTCGGCGCGGAGGCGCTGAGGCTTCGGCGCCGGGGGGCCTGCGCGGCCGGTGCGGCTGTGGCCGCTGCCGGAGCCGGCGCGAGGCTCTTCTCAGAGGTGACCATGGGGTCCTGACCTCGTTCGCGTGGGGATGGTGGCGAAGGACGATTCTACGAGGGCTCGGCGGTCTCGGTGGTGCCGCAGGTCCCACGTCTGTGTCCGCGCAGGTCAGCGACCATGCGGTCGGTGCCCGGGCGAACGACGAGGGTGCCGCGGCCTGGTGGCCGCGGCACCCCCTGTCGTGCGTGTCACAGCGAGCTGAGGGTCAGCCCTCGGTCTCCTCGGTCGCGGCCGGCGTCGCCGTCGGCGCGTCGAGCGAGTCGTCGGCGCTGATCTCCCACTCCCAGTAGTTCCAGAAGATCGTCGGCGACAGCGGGATCGTCGAGACGCCCTTCAGCACGGAGCGGTTCGCCACCACGCCGGGGAACTGGAAGATCGGGACACCGAACGCGTCGGCGAAGAGCTGCTTCTCGATGTTGGTCGTCAGCTCCTTCTCCTCGTCGCCCGAGGCCGTGGCCATGTCGACGTACCACTGGTCGACGTCGGCGTTGGAGTAGCCACCGAAGTTGTTCAGACCACCGGTGACGTAGTTGCCCTCGGAGTTCAGGGCGAACGTGTTGGTCGACTGCCAGCCGAACAGCGACGCGTCGTACGACGCCGTGTCGGACAGGCGCGAGCCCCACTGGTCGTCACCCTCGTCCACGACGGTGAAGCCAGCCTGGGCGGCGGAGGCAGCGATCAGCTGGTACTCGTTCGCGCGGCGGACGTTCGACTTGCCGTAGAGGAAGCGGACGCTGACCGGCGTGGCCACGCCGGCCTCGGCGAGCAGCGCCTGGGCGCCGGCGATGTCGACCTCGGCGAAGGCGTCGGAGCCGTTGTTGGCGATGACGTCGTCGTAGGTCGGCGAGCCCGGGACCACCGTGAAGGAGTCACGCGTCTCGGCGTCCTCCTGCAGCGGCTTGATGAGCTTCTCGATGATCTCCTGGCGCGGGATCGTCTTGAGGAACGCCTCGCGGACCTTGCGGGCCTTCTCGGCGTCGCCGCCGTAGGTCGCCGGGTCGAACGGACCACCGTTGTTCATGATCGTGTCGACGTGCTCGAACGTGCCCTCGGGCGCGGTCGTGTAGTCGATGTTGTCGAGGCCCTCGAGGGTCTTGATGACGTCGACGGACGACTGCGGCTGGATGAGGTCGACCTCACCGTTCTGCAGGGCCGTGACGGACGCCAGCGGGTCCTCGGTGTAGCGGATCGTGATCGACGAGACCTTGGGCTTCGGGCCCCACTCGTAGTCGTCACGCGCCTGGAGCGTCATGTACTGGTTCTCGACGTACTCCGACATGACGTACGCGCCGGACGACAGGTACAGCGACTCGTCGTCGGGCAGCGAGGTGAAGTCGAACGAGGAGTTCCAGACCTTGGCGATCTTCGACAGGTCCTCGGTCTTGTTCTCCGTGAACGCGTCGATGATGGCCTGCTTGCCCTCCTCGGCGTCGTCGATGCCGAGCGCGAGCTTGGCGACGGCGTGCGCGGCGACGGGCGAGGGCTGGAAGGAGACCTCCCAGTCGGAGCGGGGCTCCGAGTAGACCAGCGTGACCGAGCGGCCGTCGTCCGAGATCTCGGGCGCGTCGTTGATCAGGGTCATGGCGACGGAGGAACCGTCGAAGTAGACGCCGGCGTCGATGGCGTCCTGGTTGGTGACGTTGCCCTCTTCGTCGTACTCCGGCTGGACGTTGTCGAAGTCGTCGTCCTGCGGGCCCCAGTACAGGAGGAGGTCGGCCGCGTCGACGGGGGTGCCGTCGGACCACTTCACGCCCTCGTTGATCGTGTACTTGATCGTCAGCGGGTCGTCGGAGACCTTCTCGTACGTGCCGACGTCCTCGTTCTTCACGAGGTTGAGGTCGCCGTCGTAGTAGTTGAACTGCGCGTTCGTGAGGTACAGAACGTTCGCGTTGGTGGTCGCGTTGCCGACCGACGTGAGGTTGTTCTGCGAGTAGAACGGCTGGTTCCAACCGACGCTGACCGAGGTGTCCTCCTCGATCTCCGAGCCCGTCTCAGGTCCGGAGCACGCTCCGAGCACCAGGGCGCCGACGGCGACCGGGGCCGCCATGGCGCTGATTCGCCTGATCTTCAATGTTCCTCCTGGGAAGGGGAGGACGTGCGGCGCCGCCGTGCGCCCGGGGTGACCGTGCGCCGGACGGCGGGCAGGTACACGTCCGCCGTGAGTTGGGCACACGCTAGTCAAGCAGCGTCGGACATATCGGGCACGTCGTGACTCGCGGCCCGATCGTTACCTGATTGATACTGGCTGGTACCGTCCACGATACGAGACACGTGGCCTGGGGAAACATCGAGGAAACATGTCCGATCCGGTGATCCCAGGCCCCTGAACGGGCAATTCGTTCCCGTGGCGCTCGGAAGTGTGCTACGGCGGGGTGTCTCACGGCGTCAGGTCAGACCTCTCGCGGGCATGCCCCAAGATTCACCCGTGAGCTCCCTCCTGCGACGCCTCGGCCGCACGCGCGCCTTCGCCCGGCTCGGACGCGCCGTCTCCGGGCTCGACCGCCGCATCCAGCAGACCACCGACGGGCGCTGGAGCGTCGTCGGCCGGCCCACGCTCCCCCAGCTGGTCCTCACGACGACCGGGCGGCGCAGCGGGGAGCCGCGCGACGCCGTGCTCCTCTACGCGCGCGACGACGACCGGTTCGTCGTCATCGGGTCCAACTGGGGCCAGCAGCACCACCCCGCCTGGTCCCTCAACCTCCTCGCCGACGCCCGCGCGCGCGTCGCCGTGGGCGGCCGCACCGTCGACGTCGTCGCGCACCTGGCGTCCGACGCCGAGCGCGAGCGCCTCCTCGGCGCGCTGCGCGCCGTCTGGCCCGGCTACGACGAGTACGCCGTCCGCTCGGGCCGGGACCTGCGCGTCTTCGTCCTCGAACCGGTCACCGCCTGAGCGACGGCACCGGTCAGGATCGAAGAAGCGCTCGTGACCGGGCCGTTCCTAGCATCGGACTCACGGAACGACGCACCACGACCCGGAGGACGACGTGAACGCCGCCAGCACCGACGAGCAGGGCAAGAACTTCACCGCCGAGGAGCGCGCCGCGATGAAGGAGCGCGCCAAGGAGGTCCGGACCGCGAAGCGCAAGGGCGCCGCTGCCGACCCGCTCGCCGACCTCCTCGAGAAGATCGCCGAGATGTCCGACGCCGACCGGGAGATCGCCGAGAAGATCCACGCGATCGTCACCGAGGTCGCGCCCGACCTGCAGCCGAAGACCTGGTACGGCCAGCCCGCCTACGCGAAGAACGGCAAGGTCGTGCTGTTCTTCCAGGCGTCGTCGAAGTTCAAGACCCGGTACGCGACGCTCGGGTTCAACGAGGACGCGGCGCTCGACGACGGCGACCTGTGGCCGACGGCGTTCGCGATCACCGTGGTCACCCCGGCGGTCGAGTCGACGATCCGCGACCTCGTGGCGCGCGCGGCGGGCTGACCGGGGCGCGGGGTGCGGTCCCGGCTCAGTACGTGTTCTTGAGGAGGAAGAACGAGCCGCGGATCGTGCCCGCGAGCTTCGACCTCTGCCGCGCGAACTTGAAGCGGTCGGCGAGCTCGTCCGGCACGTCCATCCCGTCGGACAGCTTGAAGCCGACCGCGCGCTTGCCGCCGTCGGCCAGCGTGTAGAGGACGTTGACCGACAGACCCGACTCGTAGAAGACGTACGTCCACCGGACCCCGTCGACCTCGAACGCCGTCGCCTCCAGGGGCCGGGACGCGATCACGAGGTCGCGCTCCTCCTTCAGGATCCGGTGCACGTACGCGACGGTGTCGGCGGCGTCGGACGCCGGCTCGGTCGTGAACACGTGGTCGTACTTCGTCCGGAAGTACCTCGCCTCGTTCGCCCGCAGACCGGCGAGCGCGTCCGCGACGGGCGACGACTCCAGCCCGACCGTCGAGACGTCCTGGAAATCGACGACGTACGACACGTGTCCTCCTTCGACTCGTCCGCATCTCGGCGGAGGGGGTCCTCGCCCGTCGGCGCGTGCTCCCGCCATTGAAGCGGACCCACCCGTCCCTGTCGCCGGCCGACCGCCCGTCGCGCGTCCTGTGGTCGACGGTCCCGTCCCGCGCCACCATCTCCTCATGCCGCGCTACGCGATCGACGCCCCGACCCTGCTGTGGCTCGTCGACGAGGATCGCCGCCTTGCCCCCGACGTCCAGCTCGTCGCACCGAAGTCCGTGCTCGTCGACGGCCTCGACCTCCTGCTCGCAGCCGTCCGCGCGGGCGACCGCGAGCGCGCCGACGCCCTCGACGCCCACACCCGGATGACGGAGACGAAGATCCGGCTCCTCGGCGACCGCGTCTCCCGGCGGCGCGCCTGGGACCTCGCGCTCCAGCACGGCTGGGCGGGCGTCCGCACCGGCGAGTACGTCGCGGTCGCGCAGCTCCAGGCCGACGCCCTGGTCGCGAGCGACCGCGACCTCCGCGCCGCCGCGGACGGCCTTGTCCCGCTCGCGGACCCGACGGACCTCCTCGGCTGAGCGCGGGCCGACGTCAGCGCAGCGCCGTCGCGCCGATGACGGAGAGGAGCTGCAGCTTCTCGTACGTCTCCGAGCCCGGGACGGCCGTGTAGACGAGCAGCGAGTGCGACTGGCCGGGGTCGATCAGCGTCTGGCAGGTGAGCTCGAGGGTCCCGAGCTCGGCGTGCACGAAGTGCTTCACCTCGGGCGGGCGGACGCCGACCTCCTGCCGGTCCCAGAGCGTGCGGAACTCGTCGCTGCGCGCGAGCAGGTCGTCCGCGAGCGCCGCGGCACGCGAGCCACGACCCCGCACCGCCGCGACCTCGCGCAGCCCGGACACCCACAGCCGCGACAGGTGCGCGTGGTCCTCGGGCGCATAGAGGAGGCGGCTCGACGGGTCGGTGAACCAGCGGTAGCCGATGCTGCGCGCAGGACCCGTGTAGCGCATGAGGTCGCCGGTGAGCGCGACGCCGAGGGGCGTCTGGCGCAGGGTCTCACCGAGCTCGGTGACGATCTCGGCCGGGGTGTCCTCGAGCCGGTCGAAGATGCGCAGCAGGCCGGGGCTGACGTGCTCGCTCGGGGTCCCGCTCGGCGGCGGGCGGTGGCCCGCGAGCCGGTACAGGTGGTCGCGCTCGGCGACCGTGAGGTGCAGCCCTTGCGCGATCGACGCGATCATCTGCTCCGACGGCTGCGGGCCCGTCCCCCGCTCGAGCCGCGCGTAGTAGTCCGTCGACATGTGGCACAGCGCGGCCACCTCCTCGCGACGCAGACCGTCGGTCCGCCGACGCCGCCCGCGCGGCATCCCGACGTCCTCGGGCTGCAGCACCTCGCGTCGGTGCCGCAGGAACTGCGCCATGCCGGGCCGGTCGATCGCCACGCGTCCTCCTGAGGTCGTCCCGACCGTTCTACCTGGCGGTGATCTGCGGATCCACTGACTGCCAGGTCCTGGATAGCGGCCGCGGCACGGGCGAGGGTCGTGTCATCCCCACCGACCAAGGAGCCCCGCTCATGGCACGCACGCCGCACGACGTCACGGTCCCCGACCTCACGGGCACCCGCGCCGTCCTCACCGGCGGGAGCGACGGCATCGGCCTGCGCATCGCGACCCGCCTCGCGGCGGCAGGCGCCTACCTCGTGCTGCCGGTGCGCAACGTCCGCAAGGGTGAGGCCGCCGCCGCCACGATCCGTTCGACGGTGCCGGACGCGACGGTGTCGCTGCACCCCATGGATCTCGACAGCCTGGAGTCCGTCGCGACGTTCGGCGAGGCGATGGGTAGCGAGGGCGAGCCGATCCACCTGCTCGTCAACAACGCCGGCGTCATGACGCCGCCCGACCGGCAGACCACCGCCGACGGCTTCGAGCTCCAGCTCGGCGTCAACCACCTCGGACACGTCGCGCTCGTCTCGCACCTGCTGCCGTTGCTGCGGGCCGGCCGCGCGCACGTGACGTCGCAGGTCAGCATCGCCGCGCGACGCGGCAGCATCCACTGGGACGACCTCAACTGGGAGCGGTCGTACGACGGCATGGCCGCGTACCGGCAGTCGAAGATCGCCTTCGGGCTCTTCGCGCTCGAGCTGCAGCGGCGCAGCGCCGCCGCCGGCTGGGGCCTCACGAGCAACCTGTCGCACCCGGGCGTCGCACCGACCAGCCTGCTGTCCGCCCGCTCCGAGCTCGGGCGCGGCGACGACACACGCGCCGTCCGCGTCATCCGGTGGCTGTCCGCACGCGGCATCCTCGTCGGCACACCCGAGACCGCCGCCCTCCCAGCCCTCTACGCGGCGACGTCACCCGCCGCGCAGCCCGGCCGGCTCTACGGCCCGCAGGGCCCGGGCAACGTCGGCGGCGCACCCGGCGAGCAGGCGCTCTACCCGTCGCTGCGCAGCGAGGACGAGGCCCGCCGCGTCTGGGAGACGTCGCAGGAACTGGTGCGTGAGACGTTCCCCGTCGCGTAGTGGCGCGTCTGTCAGACGCCGGGCGGGTGCGCGGCCACCGCCCTGACGAAGAACCAGAGCCACACGACGAAGAACAGCGTCTGGAGCACGGTGCCGGCGATCCCGACGACGACCGCCCACCGGGCGAGCCCGGCACCGTCCTCCGTGCTCCCCGGAGCACTGAGCTGTCGACGAGCCAGGACCCCGAGCACGATCCCGGCGACCGGGATCATGAAGGCCGCGATGAACGCCACGATCGCGAACGTGCTCGTGCGCGGTGGCACGGGGTGTCCCGTCGACGGGAGCTGGGGAGCGGGCGCGTGGCCGTACGAGGCGGACATCCGGCGGAACCTAGCAGCGGGTCCGGTCGGCAGGCATCGGCCGGACGGGTGCGAGCGATCGACCTAGCCGTCCATCCAGGCCGTGACCGGGGGCGCCGCACGTCGTCACCGTGCAGGGCGCGGTGGGCGCGACAGATGCCTCGGCGGTGCAGGCGGGTCGGGGACGCGCAACGGCCCTCGACGGTCACGCACGTACGTCTCGTAGTCGGCGAAGTGGCGTCGCCGGCCGAGGTAGTGGCCGTAGTGGTCGAACTGCCACCGGCAACCCTCGATGAACTCCTGGTGGTCGCGCAGCCCCAACCGCTCGCACCGCTGCGCGAAGACGTCGAGTCCCTCGAGCATCTCCGCGCACGCCGCGATCGAGGCGCCGTTCGCGCCGTCGAGGACACCGGTGGGCAGCTCGTGCACCGCGCTCGTCAGCCAGTCTCGTTCCCACCAGTACGCGGCGCGGTCGTCGTCGACCGGGCGCTCACGCTGGCGACGGCGCGGTGACGGTCGCGGAGAAGGAACTGCGCGCTGAACCGCCGCTGCGCGGTCTCGATGCGATCCGTCGTCGGGTCCGCCGCTGCCTCGTAGTAGCCGTTCTCGGCGTCGTCGCGCCCCCCGTCCGAGTCGACGAGCCGCGCCAGGGAGACCTCGGTCGGCTCGCCGTTCGGGAGCGTCGCGACCCACGGTCGCTTCGCCGACTCGTCGCTCATGCGGCCAGCCTGTCGCCTGAGGCCCGCGCTGCGCCAGCAGCCGACGGACTCATGCTCAGGTGCGGTACTCCTCGGGGTCGTCCTCGCGCTCGAGCACGAGCGACGCCGAGGGGGCGTAGAGCACCGACGACTCCTCGAGGTGCAGGTGCATGCCCGACGGAACGCCCTCCTGGGCGAGCGTCAGCAGGCGCCGGGCGAGGTCCTCCAGCCCGGCGGCGTCACCCATGATCACGACCTCGTGCCCCTTGTCCGCGTCACCGAGGACGCGGACCTGGAGCCGGTGACCCGCGATCCACGCGATGGTGACGCCTGACTCAGCGCTGTACAGGGGCACGTCGATCCGTCGCTCGACCATGCGTCGACGATCAGACGTTGAAGCGGAACTCGACGACGTCGCCGTCGGCCATCACGTAGTCCTTGCCCTCGACGCGGGCCTTGCCGGCGGCGCGCGCGGCGGCGACGGAGCCGGCGGCGACGAGGTCGTCGAACGAGATGACCTCGGCCTTGATGAAGCCCTTCTGGAAGTCCGTGTGGATGACCCCGGCGGCCTGCGGCGCGGTCCAGCCCTGGCGGATCGTCCAGGCGCGGGCCTCCTTCGGGCCGGCCGTGAGGTAGGTCTGCAGGCCGAGCGTGTGGAAGCCGACGCGGGCGAGCTGGTCGAGCCCTGCCTCGTCCTGGCCGTTCTCGGACAGCATCTCGGCGGCCTCGTCGGGCTCGAGCTCGACGAGCTCGGACTCGAACTTCGCGTCGAGGAAGATCGCGTCCGCGGGGGCGACGAGCGCGCGCAGCTCGTCCTGCATCGCGGTGTCGGCGAGGCCGGCGTCGTCGGTGTTGAAGACGTAGATGAACGGCTTGGCCGTCATGAGCTGGAGCTGCGCGACGTGCTCGTCGTCGGCGAGGCCCGCGGCGAAGAGGGTCTGACCCTTCTCGAGGACCTCGTTCGCGGCGACGGCCGCTGCCAGGAGCGCGGGGTCGGCCTTCTTGCCCTTGACCTCCTTCTCCAGGCGCGGGATGGCCTTCTCGAGGGTCTGGAGGTCGGCGAGGATCAGCTCGGTGCTGATGATCTCGATGTCGTCCTTCGGGTTCACCGCGCCGGACACGTGCACGACGTCGGGGTCGGCGAACGCGCGCGTGACCTGGCAGATCGCGTCGGCCTCGCGGATGTTCGCGAGGAACTTGTTGCCCAGGCCCTCGCCCTCGCTCGCGCCCTTGACGATGCCCGCGATGTCCACGAACGACACCGTCGCGGGCAGGATGCGCTCGGAGCCGAACAGGTCGGCGAGCACCTGGAGACGCGGGTCGGGCAGCGGCACGACGCCGACGTTCGGCTCGATCGTCGCGAACGGGTAGTTCGCCGCGAGGACCTGCGCCCGGGTCAGCGCGTTGAAGAGGGTGGACTTGCCGACGTTGGGCAGGCCGACGATGCCGGGGCCCGTGATGTCGGCCGGGATGATGCCGACGTTCGACTTCCCGGGGCTGATGAGGCCCGGGCAGTTCGGGCCGATGAGCCGGACGCCCTTCTCCTGCGCGTAGGAGAAGAACTCCGCGGT
>NZ_JAAXOY010000070.1 GCF_012396155.1 Cellulomonas septica
GGCCGCGTGCGGGGTCAGGCGGGTTCCGGCGGCGCGCGCACCGCGGACGACGACGCCCGCGAGGACGGCGCCCATGCCGAGCTGCGTGAGCGCCGTGCCGAGCCCCGAGCCCGCGATGCCCAGGTGCGCGCCGTAGACGAGGACCACGTTGAGCACCGCGTTGACGACCGCGCCGGCGGTGGCGACGACGAGCGGCGTGCGGGTGTCCTGCAGGCCGCGGAGCGCACCGGTCGACGCGAGGACCAGCAGCATCCCGGGCAGGCCCGGGGCGGACCAGCGCAGGTAGACGACGGCCTGCTGCGCGGTGTCGCCGGTCGCGCCGAGCGCGCCGATCAGCCAAGGGGCCGTCAGCCACGTGATCGCCCCGAGCGCGACGCCGAGGCCCAGCGCGAGCCACATGCCGTCGACGCCGACCTGCAGCGCACCGCCGCGGTCACCCGCACCGAGACGTCGGGCGACCGCTGCCGTCGTGGCGTACGCGAGGAAGACGCACAGGCCGACGACGGTGACGAGCACGGTCGACGCCAGCGCGAGACCGGCGAGCGAGGCTGTCCCCAGGTGCCCGACGACCGCGGAGTCGACGAGGACGAAGAGCGGCTCCGCGACGAGTGCGCCGAGCGCCGGGACGGCGAGGGACAGAATCTGCCGGTCGACGGCGGACGTGTGATGTCCGTCAGATGAAATCGCGTCCAACCTTTCTCGCATCCACATGCCGTGCACAGCGTCGGGGCCGGTCAGGGGTTCGTTCGGAGTCTTTCGTCCACCGTATCCACAGGACTGTCCACGGACTGTGCACAAGCGGGTCCACCGCCGTCCACAGGACACCTCACAGCGTTGTCCACAGGCCCGTTTGGAACGCCGCGCGGACCGTCCTAACCTCGCGGGCGAGGCAGGACCGGACGCGAGTGCGGTGCGCGCGTGCGGGGTTGTCGGTGGCCCCTGCTAGAACAGATGTTCGACGGTAACGGATGACGGGGATGGGCGGCCAGTGACGATCGAGGAGCTCGAGTACGGGGCGCCCCCGGACTCCGGTCGCGGCAACGGCGGCTTCGACCGCACCCCGCCGCAGGACCTCGACGCCGAACGGTCCGTGCTCGGCGGCATGATGATCTCGAAGGACGCCATCGCCGACGTCATCGAGCAGATCAAGGGCACGGACTTCTACCGCCCCGCGCACGAGGCCATCTACGACGCGATCCTCGACCTGTACGGCCGCGGCGAGCCCGCCGACGCCATCACCGTCTCCGACGAGCTGACCAAGCGCGGCGACATCGGCCGCATCGGCGGCGCGCCCTACCTGCACACGCTCATCGCGTCCGTCCCCACCGCCGCGAACGCCGGCTACTACGCGCGGATCGTGCGCGAGCGCGCGATCCTCCGCAAGCTCGTCGAGGCCGGCACGCGCATCGTCCAGCTCGGCTACGGCACCGACGGCGGCGACGTCGACGAGATCGTCAACAACGCGCAGGCCGAGGTCTACGCCGTGACCGAGCGGCGCGCGTCGGAGGACTACCTGCCGCTGGGCGAGATCATCGGCGGCACGGTGGACGAGATCGAGGCGGCAGGCCACCGCGGCGAGGGCATGATCGGCGTCCCCACGGGCTTCTCCGACCTGGACCGCCTGACAAATGGATTGCACCCCGGGCAGATGATTGTCGTTGCAGCGAGGCCTGCCATCGGTAAATCAACCCTGGGAATCGACATCGTTCGTTCCGCGTCGATCAAGCACGGGATGACGTCCGTCGTGTTCTCGCTCGAGATGAGCCGCAACGAGATCACGATGCGTCTGCTGTCCGCCGAGGCGCGTGTGCACCTGCAGAAGATGCGCACCGGGCAGATGGGCGAGGACGACTGGGCCAAGGTCGCCGCGACCATGGGCAAGATCTCCGAGGCGCCGCTGTTCATCGACGACTCGCCGAACATGTCGCTCATGGAGATCCGAGCGAAGTCGCGCCGGCTGAAGCAGCGGCACGACCTCAAGCTCGTCATCATCGACTACCTCCAGCTCATGACGTCCGGGAAGCGCGTCGAGTCACGCCAGCAGGAGGTCTCGGAGTTCTCGCGAGCCCTCAAGCTGCTGGCGAAGGAGCTCGAGGTCCCGGTCATCGCGATCTCGCAGCTGAACCGTGGTCCTGAGCAGCGCACGGACAAGAAGCCGCAGATGAGCGACCTCCGTGAGTCCGGCTGCCTGACGGAGGACACGCGGATCCTGCGCGCGGACACGGGCGCGGAGACGACGCTCGGCGAGCTGTACGCACTCGGCGCCAAGGACGTGCCGGTGTGGGCGCTCGACGAGCGGCTGCAATACGTCCGCCGCCACATGACGCACGTCTTCCCGACCGGCGTGAAGCCGGTGTACCGGCTGCGGCTCGCCTCCGGCAAGGAGGTCACCGCGACGGCGAACCACCCGTTCCTCACGTACGAGGGCTGGACGCCGCTCGGGGAGCTGGAGGTCGGGTCACGACTCGGCGTGCCGCGGCACGTCCCTGGTCCGGAGCAGCGCGCCGCCTGGGACGACCGCAAGGTGGTGATGCTCGCGCACCTCCTCGGCGACGGGTCCTTCGTCAAGCGGCAGCCGGTGCGGTACGCGTCCGTCGACGAGGCGAACCTGTCGGCGGTGTCCGACGCCGCGACGGCGTTCGGGATCACGCCGATCCGCGACGACTACGCGGCGGCCCGCGTCACGACCCTTCGTCTGCCCGCGCCGTACCGGCTGGCCCGCGGCAAGCGGAACCCCATCGCCGAGTGGCTCGACGACTTCGGCCTGTTCGGCGCGCGCAGCCACGAGAAGTTCGTGCCGAACGCGGTCTTCCACCTGCCGAAGGAGCAGATCGCGCTCTTCCTGCGGCACATCTGGGCGACCGACGGTTCGGTGACGGTCAACGCGAACGGTCAGGGCGGGCGGATCTACTACGCCTCGACGTCGCGTCGGCTCGTGGACGACCTGTCGCGGCTGCTGCTGCGCTTCGGCATCTCGACGCGCGTCCGCAGGGCGACGCCCAAGGCCGGCTACCGGGACGGGTGCACGCTCGACATCTCCGGTGTCGACGACCAGCGACGGTTCCTCCAGGAGATCGGCGTGCACGGCGCGCGCGGCCTCCAGGCGGAACGGTTGCTCGAGATCGTCCGCGCGAAGAGCGGCAACCCGAACGTCGACACCGTGCCGCGCCAGGTGTGGGACGACGTGCGGCAGCTGCTCGTGGAGAACGGCATGACGCACCGCGAGTTCGCTGCCGCCCTGGGCACGCAGTTCTGCGGGTCGACGATGTGGAAGCACGCGCCGTCGCGGCAGCGACTCGGCCGGATCGCCGAAGTCCTCGGGAGCGAGGACCTGGAGATCATGGCGGTCAACGACCTGCTGTGGGACGAGGTCGTCGCCATCGAGCCGATGGGGGAGCAGCACGTCTACGACGCGACCGTCCTCGGCACCCACAACTTCGTCGCCAACGGCATCGCCGTCCACAACAGCATCGAGCAGGATGCCGACATGGTGATCCTGCTGCACCGCGAGGACGCCTACGAGAAGGAGTCGCCGCGCGCGGGCGAGGCCGACCTGATCGTCGCCAAGCACCGAAACGGCCCGACCGACACCATCACGGTCGCCTTCCAGGGCCACTACTCACGCTTCGTCGACATGCAGGCCTGAACATCGGCAGTCGCCGAGATGCCGCCGACTTTGAAGATCCGAGCACCACACGCGAGAGACGGCTCCCGACAAGCTGCTTGGTAGGGCCGGTGAACCAGCAGAGGAGGCAGGATGCGCGTGGGTCAGAAGGTCCACTGGAACACCTCGCAGGGCCGCACGACGGGTACGACGGTCGAGCGTCGGACGTCCGACTTCACGTTCGACGGGCAGCAGTTCCGGGCGTCCGACGACGAGCCGTTCTGGATCGTCGAGTCCGAGAAGACCGGCGCACGCGCGGCGCACAAGGAGTCAAGCCTCACGCCAGCGTGAGAGGTTGGTCTTGGTCTCCCACCATCGCGGCACTTCCTGCCCTGGTGACCAGGAAGACGCTTCGGGAGCGTCAGTGAGCCTGCCAACGACGGCGACGACGTCGAGGTGTGGGTGACCCACCATCTGGCTTGTCGGTGCACGGACCTAGCATCCGGAGCATGACGCGGTACGTCGACGAGGACCTGCACGGTGCGGAGTTCCGCGAGTGCGATCTGACCGGGGCGCGCCTGATCGGCGTCGTCATGCAGGATGCCGTGATCGACGGGCTCGTCACCAACCTCGTGGTGAACGGTGTAGAGGTCACCGAGTACGTCGAGACCGAGCTCGACCGGCGTCATCCGGTGCGGGTGCTGATCCGCTCCGAGGACCCTGCCGACCTGCGCGAGGCATCGCGTCAGCTCCGGGCCGGCTGGGCCGCCACGATCGAGCGGATCCGCCGTACGCCCGGCATCGAGCGCCGCAGCGTGAACGACGAGTGGTCGGCGGTGCAGACGATGCGCCACCTGGTCTTCGTCCACGACTCGTGGTTCCGCCGCTGCTGCCTGGGCTCGACGGAGCTGTTCACGCCGATGGGCATCGGGACCACCGACGAGCGCTACCGCGAAGCGCACGGCCTCGACCTGTCGCTCGATCCGTCCCTCGACGAGATCGTGAGCGTGCGCGAGGCACAGGCCGCCGAGCTCGAGGCCTGGCTCGACGAGGTCACCGCTGTGCAGCTCGCAGCGCGAGCGGCGGTGCCCGACGACGACGTCTGGCCGCCGTACGCCCGGGGCCGCTCGGTGCGGCAGTGCCTCGGCACGGTGCTCAACGAGACCTTCGAGCACCACCGCTTCTGCGTCCGCGACCTCGACCTCATCGAGGCACAGGACGCCGAGTAGGGCGGGCTACGGACTCAGCATCGCGGATGCGGGCATCGCTGACCTTCGGCGCGGTGCCGATCTGGTGGGCCCGCGCGCATGCCGTCGTCGAGACGCACGACAGCGCGCAGAGCGAGGGACGGGAGAGGGTGGGCTCGATCGGATCGAGCCCACCCTCGTCGGTTCCCGCAGTCGCGGTGTGCCGTTCCGTGCCCGTCAGTGACTCCGGGCCGGACCCCGTCCCCCGGCTGTCACCGCTGGAGGGTCAGGAGGCCCGGGCGGTAGGGGAGGTTGTTGTAGTCGGGGTTCTGGTTGGGGTCACGACCCTGGTAGAGCAGTTGCAGGTTGCACGGGTCGATCGTCTTGGTCTGGTCGGGGTTGGACCGGACCAGGTCACCGTGGCTGATGTCGTTGGTCCACGTCGCGCCGCTGTTGGCCTTGCCCGCGAACGGGTTGCTCTCGGTGGCCGCCTGCGGTGTCCACGTGCCCGACAGGCTGGACGACGTGAACGAGCGGAAGTACCGCCCGCGTGAGCCCATCGCCTCGACGAGCATCAGGTACTGGTTCTGACCGGCGACCTTGTAGACCTCCACACCCTCGAACAGGTTGGCCTGGGTGTCGCTCATGATCGTCGTGTAGTTCGAGCCGAAGCTGCCCGGGAAGTTCCCGATCGGCATGCTCGCCCGGTAGATGTTCCCGTTGTCGCCGGCGAAGAACAGGTACATGTTCTGCCCGTCGGCGATGAGCGTCTGGTCGATCGGACCCGTCCCGGAGTTGGAGATGCTGCCCGTGAAGAGCGGCTGCGGTGACGACCACGAGTTCACGTTCGTCGGGTCGGTCGAGGTCCGGTAGATGAACGGCCACTGACCCCACTGGTACGCCAGCACCCAGATGTTCTTGGGTGCGAAGTAGAGCAGCGTGGGAGCGACCGTGCCTGACGGGAGCGCGTTCTGGCTCGCGGTGGCCATGTCCGACCAGTTCGTGAACGGGCTGAACGCCATCGAGCCGTAGCTGCCGTTCTCGACCTTCGTCGCGTAGACGAGGTGCTTGCCGTTGTGGACGACGTTGGTGAAGTCCTTGAGCGACGTCCAGCCGGACCGCGGCTGGGCGAGGGGGCCCGAGGAGGTCCAGCGGTAGGTCGACGGCAGCGAGCACGTCGGGGTGCTGGTGGGCGTCGGGGTCGGGGTCGGGGTGGCGGTCGGCGTGGGCGTGACCGTCGGGGTCGGGTCCGGGGTGGGTGCGACGCCACCGTTGCAGACCGTCCCGTTGAGGCTGAAGCTCGTCGGCGACGCGTTGCTGCCGCTGTAGGCGCCGTTGAACCCGAACTCGACGGTGCCGCCCGCGGGGATCTGCGGGTTGTAGCCGACGTTCTTGGCCGTGACCTGGTTGCCGCTCTGCGTGGCGGTCGTGCTCCACGCCTGAGTGATCGTCTGGTTGCCGGGGAACGCCCACGTGAGCGTCCAGCCGTTGATCGCCGAGCCGAGGTTGGTGATCTTGACGCTGGCGGTGAAGCCGGTGGCCCACGAGTTCGCGGTGTAGCTGATCGAGCAGCCGGTGCCGGGGTTCGACGTCGGGGTGGGTGTCGGCGTCTGCGTGGGCGTCTGCGTCGGCGTCGGGCTCGGCGTCGCCGAGTTCAGCGTGTCGAGGACCGCGGTGTAGGCGGCCTTCTTGTTGCCCGAGCCGTCGAAGAGCAGCGGTGTGCCGCCGGAGCGCCAGGAGTCGGTGTCGCGCACGCCCCAGACGGTGATGCCGGTGCAGCGCGCGACGTTGAGGCAGGCCTGCACGACCCGCTGGTAGTTCTGCGCCTGCGAGGAGCCCGAGCCCTCGATGTCGAGCTCGGTGATCTGCACGTCGACACCCAGGTTGGCGAAGTTCTGCAGCGTGGTCTGGTAGTTGCTCGGCACCGGGCTCTGGGAGTTGAAGTGCGACTGGAACCCGACGCAGTCGATCGGCACACCACGCGACTTGAAGTCCCTCACCATGCTGTAGACGCCCTGGGTCTTGGCGTGCGACCAGTCGTCGGTGTTGTAGTCGTTGTAGCAGAGCTTGGCGCCCGGGTCGGCGGCGCGGGCGGCGCGGAACGCGGCCTCGATCCAGTCGTTGCCGGTGCGCTGCAGGTTCGAATCGCGGCGGCTGCCGGACGAGCCGTCGGCGTAGGCCTCGTTGACGACGTCCCAGGCGTAGATCTTGCCCTTGTAGTGCGTCGCGACCTGGGTGACGTGGTTGAGCATCGCGTTGCGCAGGTCGGTGCCGGACATGTTCTGCATCCAGCCCGGCTGCTGGGAGTGCCACGCCAGGGCGTGCCCGCGCACGCGCTTGCCGTTGCTCTGCGCCCAGTTCAGGATCCGGTCGCCGCTGGAGTAGTTGAACTGGCCACGGTTGGGCTCCGTGGCGTCCATCTTCATCTCGTTCTCGGCCGTGATCATGTCGAACTCACGGTTCGCGATCGTCTGGTACGTGCTGTCGTTCAGCCGGCCCGCGGCGATCGCTGTGCCGAAGTACCGCCCGCTCTGCTGCGCCGCAGCACCGAGCGTGCTCGCCGCCGCCTGGGCGGGCATGGCCGCGGCGAGGCCCGCGGCGGCCACCGCCAGGGTCAAGGACGCGGCGACGACTGCGCGTCGCCCTCGTCGTGGTGTGGTCGTCATGGAACACCTCTCTCGGAGGACCGACGGGACGGGCCGGTGGGCTGTCGGCGCGGAGCTGGTGGACGGACGACGCCGTCTGCCCACGGGGCCGCGGCCGCCAGGCGTGACCACCCGGCGGCCGACAGTGTGAGCGCTCACATTCGCACCACGACGAGTGGAGCGACAGAGGCGAATCGTTTTGGGGTTTTATCGATCCAAGGCACCAGGCACCAGGCACCAGGCACCAGGCACCAGGCGCCAGGCACCAGGCACCAGGCACCAGGCACCAGGCACCAGGCGCCGGGCCACCCGAGCCCGTCTGCACGCCGACCCTGCGACACGCCGGGGCCATCACGCGACGACCGACCAGGCGGTGCGGGACGGACGTCCGCCGCCTGCGCGTCCGAGCGGGTCCGGTGACAGGAGATGATCTGCGGGTGGTGGTCGTCCCGGTGCTCGCGGCATGAGCCTGTCGCTGTGGCTCGCGCTCGTCGGTGCGTGCCTCGTCATCTCGCTCACGCCGGGCGCCGGTGCGATCAACACCATGGCCAACTCGCTGGGCTCCGGGTGGGCGCGCTCCATCTGGGGGATCCTCGGGCAGCAGGCCGCGCTCGTGCTGCACGTCGCGATCGTCGCCGCGGGGGTCGGTGCGCTGGTCAGCCGCTCGCACACGGCGTTCGAGATCATCCGCTACGTCGGTGCCGCGTACCTCGTCTACCTCGGGGTGCGGCAGTTCCGCGCGCGGCCCGGGTCCGACGACGGCGCGACCGAGCGCGTCGTCGAGGGCGTCTGGCCGATGTTCCGCCGCGGGCTCCTCGTGAACCTCACCAACCCGAAGGCGATCGTCTTCTTCCTCGCCTTCGTGCCGCAGTTCGTGCGCCCCGACCGGCCGCTCGTACCGCAGTACGCGGTGCTGGTCGCGACCGTCGTCGCGGTGGACGTCCTGGTCATGTGGTGCGTGTTCGCGCCGGCGGCGCGCGGGCTGGCGCGGGTCATCGCCCGTGAGGACGGGCGCCGGGTCGTCAACCGGGTGTTCGGCGGGCTGTTCGTCGGCGTCGGGGTCCTGCTCGCCACCGTGTGACGTGAGACGGCCACCGCACGGGCGGCGATGCCGGTCGCAACGGCGCTGACGGGAGTCACGGGGACGGTAGGGTCTCGCGGGGCGTGGGGCCGTGACGTGCGGCTCCGCGGACATGGCGGACCCGACGACGAGGAGTGTTCCCTGGTGCGCAAGATCGTGCGCTGGCTCGCAGCGGCTGTGGTGCTGACGGTGACGGGCTTCGGTGCCGCGGCACCCGCAGCAGCCGCCGACCCGGTGGTCGACGTGCGGGCGTTCGTCGCCGCCGGGTTCCACGGGACGACCGACGACGACTACCGCGACTGGGCAGAGGTCCTGGCGTCCGTCCCCGACGGCCCGTCGACGCGCCAGCAGGCCACCGCCGCCCTGGCCGGGACGATCGAGGAGCTGCGGGCGTACGTCGACGGCGGCTACCTGAACCCGTGGTTCGCCGACGAGCGGCTGCGGGTCACGCGCGTCCTCGCTGCCGCGACCGGACCCGCGGTCGAGGCCGGCGCGCAGGCGGCGCTGGCCAGCAGCGACCGGCAGGACCTGTCGGACTTCCTCACGAACGGCCTCCCGGTGGCGCAGTACGCCGACGACCGGCTGATGGCGTCGACGATGCTGACGGGCGGCGTGAACAACAGCGGCCCGGCGCTCGACGCGGCCGCGCAGGCGGCGCTCGCCGGCACGCCCGCCGAGCTGCGGGAGTTCCTGCTCGTCGGCCAGTTCGTGGCGCGCGCCATTGACGCCGCCGCAG